>CAIVQA010000014.1 GCA_903907935.1 uncultured Francisellaceae bacterium | reverse complement strand
TTTTACTAATTGCTTTGGTTCCATGTTAACCTACCTTTAAAAATTGATTAACCTATAACCAAAGTTTACGAAAAATATTTTTTTAAGTCACTAAATATCTAACAAAATAAAAGAGTTTTTTATTCACCGGGAACTGCTGATACTACAGACAAAAGCTCCCCTAAAGTTAAGGTGGTCGCAACAGGATCAAGATTAAAACCTTATTAATCGCAATAACTATAAATTGATGCCGTGCAACCAGTAAGTATAGGTTGTACGGTATTGATTTTCTAAGATAAAATATTTTACGAACAGCATATGAGTGTTATGTATTAATGAACCAAAAAATCTCTATTCTTTATACTACCGTTGCATCAAAAGAAGATGCAGAAAATTTGGCTGAACAAGCAATTATTGCTAAATTAGCTGCTTGCGTTAACATTATTCCTAATGCAATCTCAATGTATGAATGGAATGGTAAATTAGAAAAAACATCAGAATTTTTAATTATTTTTAAAACCTCAGATAATAAAATAGAAAAGTTATATCAGTGGATTTTAAATAATCATCCATATGATGTGCCAGCAATACTTAAAACTTTGGTTGATACTTCGGTAGAATTTTATTCTTATGTTAAAACTCAGGTTTAATTATAATTATGATTTTGTAATTGTTGTGTTAACAGTATTACCATAAAAAAATGGCGATTGAATAACAACTAATTTGTATAAATATTTATCATTAGTTATTACAAATTTTTCTTGATTAAATCCATAGTAGGTTACATTTCTAGGAGTATTAAATACTTTTTTTTGTGATCTTAATAAAATTGCTAATTTAATACCTTTACTGTTGTAATAAGTTTGTGGGCTAGTGCTTAACGTAATACCTGGTGTAATTTCTATGTTATTAACTTTATTATTTACTTCGGTGCCACCAATACAGGCTGGAGGATTAGTAGGGGTAGTAGGGTTAAGGGGAGTGCAACCACCACTATTATCTTCTGTTATTGCAACCAAAGAAAAATCGATAAATTGTGTAGAACTTACAATAGGAGCATTTTGAGCGGTTGAACTACTATCTTGGCATGTAGTCGGTGTTGGACCAGGGGTGTTACTGCTAGAATTCGCAGATGGGGTAGTAGAAGCACCATTACTTAAAGAAACATATAAACAAGTTTGCTGTGCATTTGTGCTATTATTGCAAATTGCTTTTGGAGGATAATCGCTTGTTGTAGCTGGTTGCCCGGAACATTCTAGCGCTCCATTAATACCAACGGAAAACGGTAAATTAAAACTAATAGTTTTCGGATTAGCAGTAGAATTTACTATAAAAGAAATCGGAGAGCTATTTCCAGAGGAAGCATATCCAGCAGCAGAAAATGCTTGAGTAAAAAAATTATTAAGTTGTCTTGAAGATATTTCTAATTCAGTATGGGCTTTAATAATTTGATAATTATTACTAATAGTAAATGATACCCTAACAATAACTGATAATATAAAGGCGCCTAATGCAGAGCCGATTATTAATCCAATTAAATTAATACCAGAAATTTTAGATTTATTTATTATATTGTTCATTAAATAAATTATAAGAGATATTTTAGGTAACTGCTCACCCCGTCATTGCGAGCTGCGTAGTAGGACAGCAATCCAGAGAATAAAACTGGATTCCTAGCTGACTAATGTCAGCTAGGAATGACGTGGTGAGCAGGTATTATTTTAGGTTTGTATTCTTACGTCTTTTAATGAAGAACCAAGACTATTGTCGCCTTTGCTTAATTTAATCATAAGCTTTAATTCACTTTCAGAGTCAGCATGCTTTAATGCTAATTCTTGAGAGATTTTTTGATTCTTATGTAATATAAATAATGCTTGGTCAAATGTTTGCATGCCAACGGTACTTCCTTTAGATATATATTCTTTTATTCCAGAAATATCACCACGTTTTATGGCTTCTGATACAGCAGGGGTATTTATTAATATTTCTACAGCAGGAATGCGTCCTTTACCTGTAGTTAATGCTATTAATTGTTGTGCAATTATCGAACGTAAATTTAAAGAAAGATCGGTTAATAATTGTTGGCGTTTTTCAGATGGGAAGAAATTTACAATCCTGTCTAAAGCCTGATTAGCATTATTAGCATGTAGGGTTGCTAAACA
Source organism: uncultured Francisellaceae bacterium (assembly GCA_903907935.1). Classification (GTDB taxonomy): domain Bacteria; phylum Pseudomonadota; class Gammaproteobacteria; order UBA6186; family Azoamicaceae; genus UBA6186. The sequence goes on along the minus strand of CAIVQA010000014.1, from coordinate 2,346 downwards.
TAGATGCCCTGTTTCTGCAAAGTTGATAGCATATTCCATAGTTTCTTGAGTTCTAATTTCACCAATTAAAATAACATCAGGCGCTTGTCTTAAAGTATTTTTTAATGCTTCTTCAAAGGAATCGGTATCAATGCCTACCTCACGTTGGCTAATAATACTTTTAGCATGAGGATGTACAAATTCTATAGGATCTTCTATGGTGATAATATGGCCAGAAGAACTTTTATTTCTATGTCCTATCATAGCGGCTAAAGTGCTACTTTTACCTGAACCAGTTGCACCAACTAAAATAATCAAGCCACGGTTAGCCATAATAAGTTCTGCAAGGATTGCTGGTACCTGTAAGTCGTTAAGTTCAGGAATTTTACTATCTATATGACGAAGTACTGCTCCAACATTACAACGTTGATAAAAAACATTTACTCTAAATCTGCCAGTATCAGTTTGTAGAGCAAAATTACATTCCTTATGATGTAAAAAATCTTCTTGTTGTTTTTGATCCATCAAAGAAAATATAATTTCTTTAGCTTGAGTAGCAGTTAATACCTGAGGGTCTAGATTACTTAATTCGCCATAGGCTTTCATGCATAGCGGCATACCTGCAGTTATAAATAGATCAGAACCTTTTAGTTCAATCATTTTTTCTAGTAAAGGTTTAATTTCAATACTCATAAATTTATCAAATTGTTTAAGTGTTAGTTGGGTTTGGATCTATTACTTTAAATAAGTCTTTATTTTCTGCCTTAGCTCTAGCTGCTTTAGGATCTAATTCGCCTCGATTTACTAATTTTTGTAAACATTGATCTAAAGTTTGCATACCTACGTCTCTACTAGTTTGTATTACAGAGTACATTTGAGCTACTTTATTTTCTCTAATTAAATTACGAATTGATGATGTGCCAATCATAATTTCGTGAGCCGCTAATCTACCAGAAGGTTGTTTAGGAAGTAGGGCTTGAGATATTACTGCACGAATAGATTCAGATAACATAGTGCGAACAATGTCTTTTTCAGAACCAGGGAATACATCAACAATCCGGTTGATAGTTTTAGCAGCAGAAGTAGTATGTAGAGTACCAAAAACTAAGTGACCAGTTTCTGCTGCAGTTAATGCCAGTCTAATAGTTTCTAATTCGCGCATTTCTCCAACTAAAATTACATCAGGATCTTCTCTTAATGCTGAACGTAATGCCTCGGTAAAACCTAGGGTATCTCTATGTATTTCTCGTTGAGAAATAAGACTTCTTTTGCTGTTATGTACAAATTCTATAGGATCTTCAATTGTTAAAATATGGTGATGTTTATTAATATTTATATAATCTATTATCGCAGCTAGAGTAGTACTTTTACCACTACCGGTTGGACCAGTTACTAGAATTAGTCCTCTTGGAGCGTCTGCGATGTCTTTAAATATATCTGGACATTTTAGGGCCTCCAAACTTAATACTTTTGAAGGAATAGTTCTTAGAACTCCACCAGCTCCGCGTTGATGATTAAAGGCGTTTACACGAAATCTAGCTAATTTAGGTACTTCAAAAGAAAAATCTGTTTCTAACTCTTCTTCATATGTTCTACGTTGTTTATCATTCATAATATCATACAACATAGTTTGAACATCTTTATGTTCTAATGGTGCCATTTCTAGCATGCGAATATCACCGTCTACTCTAATAACAGGTGGCATACCAGCTGATAAATGTAAATCTGAAGCATTATTCTTTACTGAAAAGGCTAATAGTTCTGTGATATCCATAGTACAATACTCTCAATTTAAAATAATTCTCTTCTCAACCTCCCCCTCTCCACATTAGTGGAGAGGGATGGGGTGAGGTTTAAAATGACTATATAATAAACTTAGCACTTTTAGAGGCGGATATATGCAAGTAGTGGCATTAGATTTATGTGATAATACAATAAGTGTATACATACATTTTCCATGGTGCATAAAAAAATGTCCTTATTGTGATTTTAATTCATATGCAAATAATAAAAAAATCCCAGAAGAACTATATATAAAAAAAATTTTATTAGATTTTGATCTTAGTTTAGAATTTTTATTGAAACTTAATAATAATAAAAATAACAAAAAATTAGTTAGTATTTTTTTTGGTGGTGGAACTCCAAGCTTATTATCTGGCCAAGCTATTTTTAAAATATTAAATCATATAAATAAAAAATTTAGCTTTGTTGCTAATTTAGAAATTACTTTAGAAGTAAATCCAGGTACTATCGAACAAGACAGTATACAAAATTATTTTAATGCTGGTATTACCAGGATTTCCTTGGGTGCGCAAAGTTTTCAGAATGATAAATTAAAAAATTTAGGTCGTATCCACCAGGCTAACG
>CAIVQA010000013.1 GCA_903907935.1 uncultured Francisellaceae bacterium | reverse complement strand
GGCCTATATATATAAATATAAATATATAAACTATATATTAACTTAATTAACTAAGTTAAACACAAATAAAAAAATCCCCTTATATCTATCTTATTTTTAAAAAAGGTGGAACAGGTGGAACACAGGGTTAAAATGATAATTTCACCACTATAAATATAGATGTTTTTTATGTTCCACCTTTTTAAAACAAAAGTGGAACAAGGTGGAACAGGTGGAACAAGGCTGACAACTAAATTAGTTATAAACAAATAAGTCCCTATATATCTATCTTATTTTTAAAAAAGTGAGAACTGTGAGAACCAGGTAATTTAACACTAGTTTCACCCCTATAAATATAGATGTTTTTTTGGTTCTCACTTTTTTATTTGAAGTGAGAACAGGCGGGAACAAGTGAGAACAAGACCGTCAACTAAATTAATTATAAACAACAGTTTTAAAGGTGGCGAATTCGCCACCTTTAACTTTTGACTGCAGCGCTGCTCTTTAACCAACTAAATTAATTAATACTTTTGTAACAAAACTTGTTATAATTTAGTTAGCTGTTAGTTAAAAATGGATTTAGTAATTTTAAAAGGATTTAAAATGCCAAAAGGAAAAATAGAACAAACCGAGCCAGTCGTTGTTTTAAAGTTTAGCGATGAAGTGGCAGGGTTGCTTGATGAGTTTGACGATGTACAGACAATGGTGATGCGGAGATATAAATATTGTTGGCAGAGCATAATGAACAAGTATTTGAGGCTGGCTAGCGCGGGGAATAAAAAAATGATTAAGTTCTACTTGGAAACAGAAAACCCAGGCTGGATTAAAATTTTACACCCACTGTTGTTAGCTGAATACAATACTGTTCAGGGCTGAGTATTAGTTTTATTGCTTAAATTAACCATGTAGGTATACGCAGCTATCAACTCGTCAGTGGTTAGTTTTGATATTAATTTTGTTATTTTTGCTACGGTCGTCATTCGTAGTTTTCGCTCTTCTGACGGGATTGGCTTTTGTTTTTTTGGTTGTTTAAAATACTCTTCTGACATTTTTGCTTGTTGTTATTGCTCTTTAGTACCCAGACTAGCAAGCTAATCTGGGGTTAACTATGATTTTATGAATAAAGTTGAGGCCATGATAACCAACAACTTAATTTTTAGCAATAGCTTTGATACTTTGTTTTTTAAGCTGTGAATGCGATACGTGTTTTGATACAATTAGGTATGAATAAGTTAACAGCAATGCAAGCAAGAACCAACCTTGACGAGTTGATTAAAAAAGTAGCTACAAAGCACGAGCCGGTTACTATTTCTACTAAAACCCATAGCGCCGTACTTGTTTCCGAACAAGGATGGTCAGGTATGAAGGAAACTTTGTATTTAATGTCTATTCCCACCATGTGGGCTTCCATTGAAGCCGGGATAATAATCCCTTCATCTAAATGTATAAGGTGGGAAGAGTTAGGATGGTAGAAGGGTGGAAAATTGAACTAACAAAACGGGCCGAGAAAGATGCTAAAAAAATTGCAAACCTTGGTTTTAAAGTTATAATACAAAAGTTAATCGCAATTCTAGAAGCAAACCCTTACGCAAACTCACCGCCATACGAAAAATTAAAAGACAGTGCAAACACCCACTCTAGATTCATAAACGATCAACACAGGCTCGTCTATCATGTTTTCAAAAAAGAACGCATAGTTAGAATACTTAGAATGTGGTCTCCTTGAGAGCTATAAATTTTAGTTGAGGTTGGTGTTGTTCAAATTTTGAACAATCAACAAATGGCTTAGAGCCACTTACGTTTTTTTGAAAAAATAACAGAGTCATCAACAGAAAATGTGGGTAATTTTAGCTGTTTTAGCCAAAACTAAGTTTCTAACTTATGGGCATTTTCTTACAAAAAGTCTAGCCGTTTTCCTATCGACAAATACAAAATTATTAGTAATCATCATGCAATTAATTATTAACTAACAAAAAAGTTAAGGAAAAAATATGGAAGCATGTGCTAACAATAAGCAAAGTGAGCAATTTTACAATAAGGAAGCCAAATGGTGGCAATTTTTGCATGATAACAGGCTGGCCGTTAAACAAGAATTGACGCTTGGCAAATGTGGCGAGACTGCATTGTGTAAAGTTGAGCTGTCAGTTGGGCCAATAGATTGTCATCTGCCTAAAATTGATGAGTTAATGTTGTACGTAAAGTTGTACCCAAATTGTGACAGCGAGGAAAACTGTTATATCTTGCCAGTCAATAATATTGTCTGGTTTTCCATCGAGAACATAGCAGAGCTAATTACTAATGCCAAGCGAGAAATTTTAAATATTAAAAAACTAAACGGTTATCAATAATGAATGGTGCAGCAGACATTAGTGGGGTAAAAGATATTGCTGACATATTTACTGCAAGATTAGCGTTAACACTTAACAAAAGCGCAGAAGAAGCAGCAAAAGATATTGAGGTTTTATGCGATCGGGTCGAGAAAGCAGATGCTATGCAAATACTAGTAGAGATAATCGCAGACGAGACTGATGATAGCGCCGATAGCAAGCTTTCTTTTAAAAGTGAATTATCTGTAATAGCAACAATTTGTTCAAGTGACCATATGGATTGGAGGAAACTAATAAGAGTTTGCAACCCAGATGGTTATCATTTATACATGGTTCGAAACGTAGTATTACATCTAAGAAGTTCGGTTGTTATTCGGGACTTACTTAACTTAGGTTTTAGACCTGAATTTTTACATCCGCAGTGGAAAAAAAAGCGCTCTGAAATAATTAAATATCTCGTAGATTCACGTCCACGCTTGCATCTTACGACTGACAAATTAGGGTTGCGTGAGGATTCTTTGATGTTTTTTCGATGTGGAAATAAAATTTAATAAAATAAACAGTGTTTTAATACAATAGAAATAATAAGAGGGCAATAATAATGAACATTAATCAGAACGTCCAAAGTTTACGCGACAAATATGTACAAAACAGAATAGACGCATTTAAATATATGAAAATTTTAGAAGGGCACGGAAAGCAGCACGACGGCGATGTTAGCGGCACATGTTGGTTGTGCGAACACATTCGCAGCACAAATGACAGCAAAGACATTGATAACGAAGTACAAGAAGCATACAAAGATTTTGACAGAACAATAGCAACTAACAAGTTGGCTTTTTCTGAATTTGCTTCTGTTTCAGAAGATTTTGTTCAGCTGTTTCCTGAAGCAAGCCTACTGCTAGGCAGTGTTTTTAATAAATTTGAGCAATGGTTAATTGGAGTAGAAAAAAATAGAGAAAAAGAAGTGCAAAGAGCAAAAAGAGCTAAGGCTAAAACTAAAACTAAAACTAAAACCAAGATTAAAACTAAAGCTAAAGTAGGTAAAAGCAAGAGCAAAAAAGGTTAAATGTATATAAACAAAAAGGAGTAAAACAAATGGGCGGTTTAAGAGGTATTGAAGCAGCGCGTTGGGGATTAGCAGATACGCTTAACAAAAGTGTAGATGAAGCAGTGAAAGATATTGAAAGTTTACGTGCACACTGTGATGAAGAAGATGTTATAAAGATATTGGATGAAATGATTAAAATAGATAACGCAAAATGTACTGATGACCCCAATTACCGCGAGCATGCATCGTTAGATGTAATAGCGACAATTTGTTCAAAAGATAGCACTTATTGGAGAAGGTTATTAAGAGTTTATAACCCAGAGGGCTATCATTTGGTTATAGTTCACAATGACGAATTGCTTAATGACAAGTCTGAAGTTGTTAGCAATTTGCTACATTTGGGTTTTATAGTTAACGTTCCTTACGCACCTAAAGATGCGCGCCACCAAGCATTCAAATTTATCGCAAACTCACGGCCTAAGCTACACTTAGTAACTGACCGTTTAGACTGTAAAGGCTCTATAGCTTTTTTTCGTTATGGTTAAGGTGTTCTTGACTACTTTGCTACATGTGATATAGTCTGCGTGTCAATCATGCTGCGGGTCATCTTGGGCCTGTAGCACCTTTAATTAATCAAGATACTGCAACTTTAAAGTTATTTAATTATTTTATCTAGTCTCTGTAAATATATATTCTAAATCGTGTATTCTTTGTAATAGCTTATAAAGCAAATCCTTGTTGTCTGCTATAGGCAGTTGTCCCAGCAAATACAACAAATTATCTAAACCATCTAATATTGAGATTAAACCAACAGAACCAGCGCAGAACACGCCATTCAATTTCATATAATATTCTACATAATTTAAAACTTTTTCTATATCCGCAACTATAGGAGTAGACTCAAAAAACGTCCTGCCCTTTTCTATCAAATCACTTAAGTGTTGCTCTCTTATTTTTTTACTTTGTTCCTGCGCTACTGTTTGTTGCTCTGCTATACGTTTTTCTGATGCCTCGTCCTTATATTCTATCTCATTATGAACAGCTGCAAACAACGCTTCGGTCTCGTACATCTTGTTATATTTGAACTTATTCTCTCTGGGAGACCACATGCACCAATAGGGTTCACCATCAAACATTTTTTCGTCTTCTGCTTCCAAGAAAACGTTAACAATAATCCCGTTAGCACAAATATATCTTGGGTCTGTAACATTTTTTTTGCTAACATTAAATCTTAGTAACTTGCCACAATTAGGCAGCACTTGTACTTTAAAGTTTTCAGGAAAGGCCAACCACGGAAGAATAGACATATCTGGCATGTCACAATTAACGCTTCTAAGATTAATATATTTGCTTATTTCTCTTAACTGTTTAAATACTTTTTGTTCGTTTGTCATGTTCTTTTCCTCTTTAATTTCTACATAGGGTTTGGCATTTTGTAACATTTTAATCAACAGGTCTAAGTCATTCTTTTCGTATACTAAAAAGGTATCGTCTTCATCAAACAAACCATTCCTTCCTGAAATTTCCTCCATAAGAGGATAGGACTTATGCTCTTCCAACATTTCACTATATTTGCAACAATAATCTTCGCTGTCAGTATTTTCAAACTCGTTTAAGTAAACCTCAAACCAATCACTAGGTTCTTCTTCTGGATTAATACACTTCTTACAGGTATCGCCTTTAATTCGTATTGGACAGCAGTGAAAACCAACTATCCCTTCGTTCGAATAACAATAGACTATTCCTGCTGGTTGTTTTAAAAAATCTCTTTTATTTAGTATTCTCATTTTTGCTCCTTGTCCGCATCAAGATACTGCAGCCTTAAATTAGCTATATCCTCAATCACCTTTTGTTTTCTTGCTTCATCTAGCATATTTTTTTCATTAATTAAAATAATATCCCAAGCATAACTACGGAGGCAGTCCAAAAAATTAATGATACTCCTTGCAGCTTGCGCATTAGCAATGATTGGTTTATCTAATATACAGCACAGCGCATCTTTAAGCTCTGGTATTACTTTATCGTGAAACTCTTGAAGCTGTTTAGTGCGTTCAGTTTTAATTTCTTCATTATTGTCGTCATTGGTTACTACTACCATTTTTGTTCTCCTTTAAAATTTAGTTACCTCGGCGGAAGAATGCTTTAGAAATTCTATCCGATACATTTAAACGTTCATTCACTAGATGTGCTGGCATCATTGCGTCGATACCACTTGAAATATGTTTAATTAATAGCGAGCGTGTTTTTTCTGGTGGGTACGAGCAATCAATCTCTAAACCGAGATATAGTAAATCTCGTATAAAATCAGAATTATCATACAGCATTTGATTAGGCAGCACGTACAAATGAAAACCATCTTTGTTGTGAACCCTTAACAACCTTCTCCAGTCGGTGCTTTCTTTTGAGTAAATTATAGCTATTACGTCTAATTTGTTAGGGTCAAAATGCATCATACATTCAAGAATGAAATCGCCGAGTTGGATTTTTCCTTTGCTTCTTTCTTTAAAATTTTTGGTATCAAATTCTACCGAGATCATATTTTCAATTATTCTGAAAGCATCTTCTTGTCCGCAGAGCTTTATTAGATTGGTAATGTCACCCATTGCTTCTTCTGTACTTTTTTTAAGCCATAATGCTAAATCTTTAGCAAGCTCATCAATAGATGGTTCTATCTCCCAATCATCTTCATTGTCGCCATCTATTTCATCTTTATTGTCTATACAACCCATTATTTATTTCTCCTCTTTGCATTAAAGCACTATTTGATTGATAAACACTCACAATTACTACCGCACCGACGGTTTTGTGGTTTTGCATTAAAGCACTATTTTAAGTTTAACTTTTTATAATCCTCATCTATTTTTTCTTCCATCCACTCTTTTATAGTTGCGCGCCTGCCTAGCTTTTGTGTTTTTAAACCCATCAACTTATAAAGCTTTTGTTTATGCTTCAGTGACAGCGTAGTGTTTATTCTTTCTGATATTTCTGGTTCTTTTTGTTTCATTCCACTTATATATCATACAGTGTTGTTTGTGTCAAGCGTGACATTTAAAGTATTTTTTTAAAAAGTGTTTGACACGTATGTGCACATGTGTTATACGTACATTTAATAATAAAAAATTAAACAACGAGGAGATATGCTATGAATAAACTAGAAAAAACACTAAGAGACTGGACTGTAATAGAACCATCACTAGAAGGTTTAAATTTAGACGATGTTTTGTTTGAAGACATCAAAACATTGGAAATCTTTAAGAAACACTTAAATAACCATTTAGACTTGGATGATGTTCATAACTTTCCTTTAGATTATTTATTAAGAAGAGTAGTTGATGAAAAAATACCGCTAGAAATTGCATTAGGCTTAAAGAGGCCCGCCAAAATAAATATAGCCAATCAAGGAGCAATACTATGAATAAATTTGAACAATACGTGTTAGAAAACTATAAAGACAAACTTAAATCTATAGCAAGGGACGGTTGCGAGACAGCGAAAGTTGGCAGACTAGGATTTTTATATGACGAATTTGCAAACGAATTGCACCAAATGTTAGCTGAGTATTTGGAAATTAAGAGTGGTCTAATTCCGAAGGGACTTTGCAATGCTTTAAAAGCGGAACATACGTTTAAAAACTATATAACCTGTTGTGGTTTACACACAGTTGCACACAGGTTTGTTAACCCTCACCTGTACAAAGAATACCAAGAGTACCAAGAACAAAGCTGTGCTTAAACAAACATACAACCATTAAGGCGGTCAGTATTCCGGAAATTCCGGCATACTGAATATAAGGTGGACAGCTAAAAAACAGTTAAAACACACCTGTTTGACCAAATTGTACTTTTACTATGTAATATTTATACACATTTAGCCTGCAACTTCCGATAACGTAAGTTATTAGAAGTTTTTTACAGAAGCGGCGCTGCAAAAACAGCTTGGCATCCGCTAAATCAAAAAAGTCATATAAAACAATGGGTTACAAGATTGGTTACCAGTTACCACAGTTACCACAATTTTAATTCCCTCGAATTCGAGGGAATTAAAAAAGGAGGCGACTTCAGGGTTTCGCCTGCTTAAAGGAGGCGACTGTAGGTTTTGATTCCCTTTGATGGATCGCAATTTTTTTGTATTGGGATAACCAGTCGCGCAACTTAAGTACGATATTATGCATATTTATTAATAATAAAGTTCTTATATTAGCAAAACAGACACCACTCCATTTTACTAATGGCCAACAACCAACCAATCACAATTAAATTGAGCAAAACCCAATAAATAAACTATAATAAATATTAATAAATTTATTTTTTAAGGGTCAATTATGCAGAATGAAAATATCGAACAAACAAAACAAGCCGAACACCAAAAAGGGTTAATCTCTGCCATAACCAACATGGTTACTGCAGCTCAAGACATCGAGCTGTTGATCGTACAAGTAAATAGCTTGGCGCAAGAAGTACAAGGGATAGTTTCCAAAATAAGCGGGTTGGAATCGAGTTTGTCATCGCTGGGAGATAATGCGTCTGATGCTACAAACAGCTTACATCTTAGACTGACTGAGGTTGAAAGGTTTTTCCAAGACCTATTGCCAAGTAAAGGTTTAAGTTTTAGCGCTACGCCACCAAAAGCTATTTCACCTGGTTCACCGGAATCTCCTGCAAGCACAGATAGTGCACCCGTCAGCTCTTCAAAGCCTAGATTTTTGGCGGGTTAAAATGAAGAATTTAACAACTTAAAAAGGAGTTTAGAGATGCAAAACGAGCAATTAAATTGGACTTTTACTGCGTTAAGCAATGCAGAGGCTGGGTTAACCTACCCTGTGATCGTGCAACCCATCGTGCAACCGCTAATCTTTACTAATCCAAGTTATTTAACAAGCACTGTTGTTAGCAACCCTCCTAACCCTTGCAGTAGTAACGATTGTTCTTGCTGCGGCAGCTGCCCAAGGTTTACCTACCGTCCGTATTGTTAAAAGTTGAAGGGTGGGTACAAATTGTCCACCCCCTTTTGTTACCGTGTTTGTTATTATACCTAAAGGGTGGGAGCAAATTGCTACCCCCCTTTTGTTACCATGTCTGCCCTTTATTACATCTAAAGGGTGGGGGCAATTTGCCACCCCCCTTTTTTTATAATGTAATATAATTGTATTGCAAAATAAAATACATTAGTATCGCTAAAAAAACTACAATATTTCCTTTAATGCTTTTAAAATATTAGATGCAGACGTTTGGGTTCCCAGCTGAATTAGCGATTGTAATACTTTAGTCTCGCTGATTTTGCTTCTGCTATGTTTGTTTACTTCCTTAGCAATATCGTTTAAATTTTTTACATCATCACTGGTTAATCTAAATGACTTGGGATATAAAATAGTTTTTTTAGATGTAATTATTCCTATGCTTTTATCTTGCTGTGGACCTAAATGACTTTGTGATATTTTCGATAATTTTGTAGTTATGTTGGTTTTTATTTTTTTTGACATTGGCTATACTAAAACCTCCTCTGTTAACTTTGTAAAATCCTCAGCACCGTGACTTTTTTTATCAAAAAATAAAATTGGTTCGCAATTAATCCTTGATTGATTTATTGATTCTGTTTTTCTTATAATTGTTTCTGCTAGATTATTTTTAAACTTTTCAAGCTCGGCATCTATAAAATTGTTAGTTTGCTTGTTTCTGATATCAAAAATATTTCTTATGATCGTATAATCAAAATAAAAAGATTCTTTTACTTCCCTTATCACTTCAAACAAATCAGCCATGCCCTCTAACGCATAACGACAATAAGTTACAGGAATAAATATTTTAGTGGCAGCATAAATACCGTTAATCGACAACACCCCTAAGTTAGGAGGGCAATCTAGTATTACGAAATCAAATGAATCATCAATATTTTTTAAATGATTGGCCAGGATTTTTTCTTTGTGAACCCTTGAGCCTATTTGCTCTGCAACCAAAGCTAGTTTTATATTTGACGGAACAATGTATAGATTGTCGATTCTAACTTTTTCAATATAAGCTTCGCACAACGCTTTGTTCATGTTAGTTTGCTTATTTAAAAACAAATCTTTTGCTGTTATCTCAGGCTCTTCATTGCAAAACATCATGCTGCTATGGCCCTGAGGGTCTAAATCAATCAAAATTGTTTTCTTCCCTCTTAAAGCCAAACAATAAGCTAAATTAGTAGATGTGGTGGTCTTTCCTGTCCCACCTTTTTGATTAATTATTGCTATACATTTCATTATTTTTTTACTCTATGTACTATGTTTGTATTTAAAAAAACAATACAATTGTATTGTAAATTGCACTATACAAGACTAATAGATTTAACACAAGACTAGAAAATTTAATTAAATTTGAGTTTCCCCTCATTGTCAGCTAACATTAGTTTTTTAAATTAGGGTTAAACCTCTTATGGACAATTTAGCTAAATTAGAAAACCAGTGTTATTCTTTTACAGCAGTACTACAAAACAAAAAGCCGCTCAAAGCTTCATTTGCTGGTTGTTCGCAGAAAGACAGAAAAACTTTTCCTCAGTCTAGTTGTATTTTGCCAATCAGCATTATGCAAAAGAAGGAACATGAAGGAGAAAGATTTGAAGCAACTATACGGCTTGTTAACAAGTCTTTTGAATTTTGCTCTTTATTAATTGTTGATAGCTTATATAGATATACTTTAAAAATTGATTATTTTTGTCAAACCGAGACAGCATTACTAAATCTAGCAAATCAAGCTGGCGAGGATTGGTTAGATAGAAACGCTACTGCATATAAACAGCTAACAATTCCATACCGCATCATACGGTGGAATGAGTGCCTATCTCGGCCAGATTTTTTAGAAAGTCAACAAAAGATTGATGAGCTGTATAACACTAATGATTATTTTAAAAAATCTATAGACTTTACAGCGGAAGAATATTTAAGTAGGCAAATTAACAATTTCTCAAAGCCAGAACAAGAAATACTAAAAGGCGCTCAATCTGAGGAAGATATTAATCGTAGATTAAAAAACATTAATTACGAGCACGCATTTAGCTGTTGTGTTAATTACTTAAAAGAAGAGTGCGCTGCCATGTGTTTGTACAGTAAACCTCCGTTTAAAAACCATGAATTTGAGGTTTACCCGACAGGGAGAACTAAAGCATTAGCAGCTATTTACGAAATATTAATTAAGCCGCATTATCCTGAATTATTAAAGCCAGTGGCAATTAGGTTTAAAAGATAGATGAAAAAATATAAGCGTTTTATACTAGAACAAGCTTTTTATAACACACCAGGACACGTTTATTGGAAAAACACGAGGGGCGTCTACCTAGGATGCAACTATTCTAATGCTAAAACTCTTAATTTAGAATCTCCTGCCGACATCATCGGAAAAACAGATTTTGATTTGGTGTGGAGAAAAAACGCAAAAGCATTTAGAAAAAATGATTTGTTTGTGTTAGACAGTAAAAAACCTGAGGTCATGGAAGAAGTAGCATTGATAGGAGACAAACAATTAGTATATTTAAGTCAAAAGCTTCCGCTAATCAACGAAAAAGGCACAGTAGTTGGAATTATCGGTATATCTATTGACATCACCGATAAAAAACAGCAAGAGACAGTTGAAGCTGACAAGATTAATATTGCAAAACATGTTATAAGTTCCCTAACCGAAAGAGAGGCTGAAATAGTTAAGCTGTTGGTAGCAGGCGAAAAAGTTAGAGCAATCAGTCAAAAACTTCATATATCCGAAAAGACAGTACATACTTACAGATACAGGATTTTTGAAAAATTTGGGGTAAAAGGCGATAGGGAGTTAATGACCTTCATAATCAAGTATGACGTTGAGGCCCTAGCATCTTACATTAACCCTAGTTTTTTAAAAAAGTGATTAACCCTTCTCTAACCGCTCTTTAATTTCTTCCACTTCTTTTCTAAGCTCGGTATTCTCATCAATCTTCACCCCATTAGCAATCACATTACTAATTTGTACTGCTTCTTGCCCAGTTAGGTTACCTTCTGAGATTTCTTTTAATACTATTCCGAATCTTTCCGCAGCAGTCTTAACCGCATCAATTCCTTTAAACTTAAGCTTTCTATATTCGGAATGATTAAATCTATCTCTCATTACTGAGGCCCAAATTGAATAGTTAAAATTAGGAACGCCAATATTTTTTGCAGCCAACCGTTCCCAATAAGCCTGCGACATCTGTGTACCAACCTCGTACGCATCTGAAAACTCAGGGTGCATCTCCAGCCAATTATAAAAAGTTTTAACTGCTATTTTAACCTCTGCGCAATACATTGCTCTGCTTTCGCCCTTGGAGAGCATTTTGAGTAACAACGGGGTATGATACCCTTCATCATACTTTGGTGGTCTTGTTTGATAACGTATTTTTCTTTCACCCATATTAAATCCTTTTAAACGGTTATTTACCTAAGTATAATACAATTTTAACTAAATCACACTAAGCTTTGATATTATCTACTATTTTGCCTTCTTTTTACTATCTAATTCCTCTTTCATTTTTTTTTCTACCCATTTGTTTAAATTCGTTTCTTCCCAATTCAAATAATCTTTGAACCTTTTATACAACATTTTGTTAACTGTAATAGTAGTTTGCTTTAAATCTTTTTCTTTCATATTTACCTCTTATTCTTATAAATAATTATTACAAAAACAAATTTACATGTCAACCTAAATAAGTATTAACATATGTTGACATTTTAATATTTAAATGTTTAAATTGTTTTAAAAGTAAATATTTAAATGTAACCCAGATATTTAGGAGCCTAAAATGATTATACAAGACCAATATATACAAAGTCATACTAACAACATAAAAGAAACTAGACAGAGGTTAGAGTTGCTTATACCATTTGCTAGAAAAGTGTGTTATTACGCTGACGGCACTTTCGGAAAATGCGAAGTAGATCTAAACACGCTTCAAAAATTAACAGGATATGTTATTGAGGCTTACAATCAACTAGTGTCGGACGAATTGTTTTTTAAGATAGCAGCAAAACTGCATCAACAACAACAAATAGAGTGCTGAACTAAAAATTTGGGGGTAATATGTTAAAAGCTAAAGAAGATACTGATTCATCGATTAACTTAATTTCTGCAATTGAACGTAATGAAGATATTTTGTACGACAGGTTAGAGTTGATAGAGGAAGTGGATTTAGAATTGGAAAGTTTAAAGCTGCATAATTTTTTAAAAGAAACTAGCAATGACATTAAAAATACAATAATATTGTTGGAATCTATCTTAGAGCGTATGCCAAGTTAAAATGCCACATCAACAAAACGAACCTTAAATACAAAACCAATACGGAGAATTAATATGGCTAATACTACAAACAATATAAAATTAAAAGGAGATCCCTGGAAATTGTTAAAAGCAGCCGTGGGGGACGAAGTTTGCGAAGAAGTTAAAAGAAGAATTGATTTAATTGTTAAACAAAATAAACAAACATTAACATCAACGAAAAGGAACTTTAATAATGACGAACAACAAGCAAACTATAACAGATGAATGTCTTGAGTTAAAACCACTGGATAGAATAGATTTGCTAACGAAAGGACTTGTAAAGTCTAAATACAAATTACAATCTATTCTACAATTCTTAAAAAATTTGCAAAACAATTACATATCTCAAATCATTCCTAATAATTTTGAGGTATACAAAAACTTTAAAGAGCACGACCCTAGACGATATATCCACGCTCATATCAATGAAGCTAGGTATTTAGCAGGAGAAGCTGTAGAAGATGCGCAAAAATACATAGACTGGGTCGGGTTAACAGATGAAGAAGAAAAGACGGGGATATTAAGCGAATTAAAAGAAGGGGATAACGTTTGATATGTCTGTTTTGCCATGTAAAGATACTTGTAAGCTTGATGAAGAGGGTAAAAAAGAAATGCCACCTGTTGTGCTCGAACTTATGGCGATCGCAACAGAATTAGCTACAACGCTTGATGAGATGGTTGTTAGAATGAATTATGTTGAGCAGCGGCTTGTGAATTTAGAAAACAACAAACCTACTAATAGTTAAGTTTTACAAAAGGATTTACCAAAATGCACAGCTCAATGAAATATATTTGGTCCGCAATGATATTTTTAATGTTTGTATATTACGGGATGATTTTTGTTAAAGCAACTGGCAAAGACACTAAAATATTGGAGCTTATTTATGACTACATGCCGTTTGTAAAATAGCAATTGCAAAGCATCTATTATTAATATTAAATGTATTTTTTAATAAAAAAGGATTTGCAATATGTACGAATTTATTAAATATGGTTTGAGTCTTGTAATATGTCTATTGATTATATATTTCGCGGTAAGATTCACTAAAGATATAAATCAAATATCTAACAACATCGCTAAACTCGTCTATATTTTTAATCTACAAGTAGCTGAGGTAGAAGAAACTAAGTAAACAAATTGACGGTATGATTGACATATCTAAGCACATATGTGTAAAATCTCACATCTTAAATTATTTTATTAATTTTACAAGGAGCACTTTAATGGCATCAAATAAAAAATCAAAAACAAAAAGACCAACAAAAAACATGGCATCAAAGCCAGCTAAACCAGCACCATTCAAAAAACCTCCAAGAAAAGCTGCCGTAAAAAAAGCAGCTTCTAGAGCTAAACCAGCAGTTAAAGCCAAGACAACTGCAAGAGCACAACAAGTTAAAGTAGCGGTAAAAAAAGCTGTTGCTAAACCTGCTGTTAAAAAAGTAGCTTCTAGAGCTAAACCAGCTGCAAAAACACAGCAAGTTAAAACAACAGAAAAGTTAACTCCTGTTTCACCTGGTTTCTCTATTTTAAAAACTCGGTTAAAAAAACTACATCAACAAAGGGAAAAAACTGTGCCTAGCAAAAAACCTTTGGCCGCAGAAGCAGCTAAAAGTATATGATAGGTTTTAGTGATTATGCCTAGATTGTATGATGATGAGGAAGCAGAACAAGCACTTAGCGAAAATGATTTAAAGTTTTTGATTGATCGACATTATGATACTGCTCTATGCAAAACAACTAATAAGCTAGCAATCGCTATTACTGCGGAAAATGTTTTAAAATCTTTGACGGATGTTTTTTTGTGGATGCATGATATCGAAGTCAAAAGTATGCTATCTAAGCCTGAACAAGAATCAGATTTTTTAAAAGATATGCGCGCTTTTATTAGAATCAGCATGGGCAGGGTTCAATTGCTAATTAAACAAGAATTTGCTAAAATGCCTAAGGTGTCTGACACAGAAGTGTTACATTAATATTAACAAGGAATATTTTAAAGGACTTACCAATGTTGACCCCAAATGACGATTTAGATACTGAATCAAACCAAGGATGCCACGAAATTTATATTAGCGATTGTGAGGCTGAAATCATGCAATCAGAGCAAGCAACTAGCAGTTGCTCAGTTTTAATGCCTCACCATATACCTGTATTGACCCCGATTAATATACCGAATGAACCAACAAGTCCGTCAAACAACATGTTAAAAGAAGCAGAAGACAGTTATATTTTAACAGAAGTAGCAGTATTAAAAGCTCAAGTTGATGGGTATGACAAATTGTTACCGTACAAAGTTAAAAACGTAGAAGCCAACATAGATATTGCTGTTAAAGAAATTGGCGGATTGAGATATTATTTAGAATTAATTGAAAAGCAACTTGATGAGTTGCGACGGGTTGTTTTTTTTTCTACAAAAGAAATAACAGAGCTAAAAGCAACAGTCCAAAAAATGTCTATTGCCACTACTTCTTCCACTTCTGCTAGTTCTTTGGACGCTGCACCTTCTGTTGCAACAATAACAAAACCAGAACTTATTACACCAGTTGCAACTATTACTCCTAGCAATTATTCTGGTAGAACGTCATTGGCAAGCACACCTATTTTGTCGCCAGAGATGATCCCAGTTTCTACTGTAGAAATAAGAAAAGCACTTTTAGAGGTTAACAAAGAGCTTTTATTTTTGCATAACTCATGCCATCAAAGCTCCAGCCAACCAACAGAAGCATTGGATGAGCACATAAACAACCAATTGCAATCAATGGAAGAAGACAAAGCTTCGTCACGTCCTGCACCTTAATCTACGGTTTACAATAAGGCTCGTATTGCTCTAAAGCACGGTGCAACGGCAATGGGTCGTAAACAGGATAACAATTAACCATGGTACGATAATAAGCGTCGTAACGATTTCTACTAAACCCTTGGTATGCTGGGACATATTGAGAACTAGATGAAGACGATCTGCCGTGAGCGTGCTCCCAACTAATTACAGAATGTTGAGTAAAACCAAATCTAGATAAATTATAATTAACACTATCTTGGATAAACTTTAAATCTTCTATATGGTGACTGAACAATTTTGGGAAAAACTGACGTAATCCACCCATACATCTAACCGCATCCCAAAATGCTTTAGTACATGCTCCATTAGTACCTGTATCCGCTGACGTTTGGTTTTCTTCGCAGCCACTAATAATTCTTAATTCCCCACCAATTGTACACGGTGCTTTCATTGATATCGAACGAACGGAATTTTTAGTATAATGCCTATGTTTACAGGCTTTGCTATCATATTCGTAAGCTGAGTTACAAAACAAATTAAATTGTGCATCTTTATTGATGTTAACATTTATCAGCAATTGGTTTATTCCAAGCTGCGGAGCATCTATTTTATAAGTGTTCCCATCCACTTTTGTAAAAGTAGTATCACAAAAAATTGACCTGTTAGGGTTTTGATTTAATACGGAAGGTATATTATTTAATCTGATTGTTAAATGTCTGTTGCCAAGTTCTTGATATAAAAAAGGGTTTAACGGTGTAATCCAAACCACATTTGCAGAATTAATGTATATCCAACTTGTATTTGTAGTGACAGGCGGACTAACTGGGGTTGGTTGTTGCTGAGTATTAGCTGCACCAAAATGCACCCCTTGCCCATCTACTTCGCTATCGTCTTCAACTTCACCACCACCATGACAATGCGCTAAATCATGTTTTAAATCACCAATGGTGCCAGAAAAACATGAATCAGATAACATAAAAAATTTAACTCCACGTGGAACTTTAGAAATTATTTCATGTATTTCATCGTCAATGATTTGGCTATCTACTATAACATCCGCACCATTTACTTTAATAACTCTAGCGTTCATAAAATCAATCGGACAAATAGTTTCATCATAACCATCTTCTTCATCGCCATTTAAATCAGGAACTTGCCCACCATGACCGCTATAATGAAACATTAAAGTGTCACCGACCTTTGCTGAGCTAATAAGTGCAGTTAATTTGCTTAAAATATTAGCTCTTGTTGGTTTAATTGAGGTGTCATCGGTCATTGTTTCTATAACCGCATTTGGGTACTCAGCTAGGATGTTTTGTCGTGTCAACTGAGCGTCTTTTATGCAGCCGCCAAGCTGGTTAGGCGTGCCTGTATAGTTAATCCCTACTAATAATGCTTTAACTGAATCGGTACTTGCGGATACATCCCTGCTTGCTTTTTTAAACATAACACCTCCATGTGTTAATCAATCATCCGTGTATAAAATGCCTAATAAAAATTATTAAGCATTTTAATTAATGTTTCATTAAGTTCTAACAAACATTCCAATAGAACCGCCTACACTATTTCTTAATTTAAATGTCATATCATCAGCAGTATGCTTTAATCTTGCGGTATTTTCAAAGCTAACTAACGCTCTGCTACCTAGATAATCATTAAACATATACTCAGCGCCAGTTGTTAATTTATATGTAAGCTTTGATTTGTTTACAGATACAACTGCGTCTTTAGTATTATCGTTTAGTTTAACTCGTATTTGTTTAACGCCAACACCTACCACTGGTTTAAAATTGCTGCAACTATCAATATCAAACTTGTAAAGTAAACCAGTGCCGACATTAATAAAATTAACTTTGTTAGTGTTATCATTAACATCTTTCTTGCTACTTCCCAATGTTTTTTCAACATATACTTCAACATCTAAGTTTGGCAATATATCAGTTCCAACAAACACCCTACCCATTTTATGGGTATTTTTAAATACGCCGCTACCAAATCCAGTTTTAAATCCAGTGTTTTTTAAGCCTACATCAGCTCCAGCAAACACGCTAGAATTAGCATTTAATGCTAAAAACACCCCAGGGATTAAAATAGCTAAAAATGCAAATTTTTTAAATTCTTTCTTCATCGTATGCTCCTATTTTTACACTTATATAAGTTAATTATAATACATTTACCCCAAGATGCCAATTTAAACAGCCATACTTTTGACTATTTGAACAAATACAACTAAAATCCTCGTTCTTACAATAAAAATAGTAATTAAAGAATGGAGAGGATATGTTAATACTTACTAGAAAAATTGGAGAAACATTAGTTGTAGGGGATAATGTAAAAATCAAGGTCTTAGGAGTGAAAGGCAACCAAGTTAGAATTGGAATCGAAGCACCGGAAGAAGTTAAAGTCCACAGGAAAGAAATTTTTGATAAAATAGCGGCAGGAATCAAACCTAAAAAAGATATAAAAACGGATGACGAAGAAATGAGCTATAATTTGTAAACTTTGGTGTTAACCCTTATTTAATAACAAAACACTGTTGACATAGTCGCTTAAATTGCTTTTAATATTGTTATATTAAGAAGCATCAATCAAAGGGATTTGCCATGGCTAGTTTGCAGGAAGTTTTTGATAACAACACAAAAAAAATTAACACCAAAAACAAAACCGCAAAAATCAGAATAAACATCACTACAAATTATTCTTCATCGCAAGCAACAGATGACACAGAAGAAGATTTATTAGAACAACAATCAGAATTTAATTTAAAAGAAAAATCATTACAAATAACGTCTTTAGCTTTGTTTTATAGAGACGTTCATCGTCACAAACTATTAACAGCAGATGAGGAAAAATTTTATAGTAGGCAGGTAAAACAAGGCTCTAAAACAGCTAGAGAAAAAATGATTAATTCTAATCAGCGCTTAGTAGTTAAGATTGCCTTGCGATACGCTAACCGCGGCATAGAACTTTTAGAGTTAATTAATGAAGGTAATTTTGGTTTGATGAAAGCGGTTGACATGTTCGACCCTGAACGAGGTTTTAAATTTGCAACTTATGCTGTTTGGTGGATTAGGAGCACTATAGAAAAAGTTATAGTCAATTTAAGCAGAGATATAAAGGTTTCTCACGATATTGCGGAAAGAATTAAAAAAAATTTTAAAAGCACTATAAAATTAGAAGAAGCACTGGGGAGAAAACCGAGTTTAAATGAAAGAGCTAAAAAATTAAACTTAAGCACTAAAAAAGTTGCTAAGCTAGAAATGATTGCAGTAAAGACTATATCTTTTGAAGCAGACGGTACTATTTTTGATAACAGCAGAGCTAGTTTTTTGAATGATAATGAAGTAGAGGTAAATTTTCATGAAATAATTAGTACTATAAATACGCCGTCACAAGAAGACGAAACGCTATCTGTAGAAATAAAAAAAATATTAAATCGGGGTCTAGAAAGCCTAACCACTACTGAAAAAAATGTTATTGTCGACAAATTCGGTTTTTACGGAGAAGAGCTTGCACTAAAAAGAATTGGATTTAATTATAATGTTTCTCACGAAAGAATTAGACAAATCCAGGAAATAGCATTACAAAAGTTAAAAACATTTTGTCGCAGGAATGATATTTTTAATGAAGATTTTTGGTGATATTAATGTGTAGGTTTAGGTTGTTGCAGTAATGCAGCAGATGATGTGCATGTGTTGTAAGGAAAATTTTGTTCGTAAGTTGCAGCTTGATTTGAATTTGAGGACGGCGGTGTAGATGATTGCGAAGACAAAGTACTTTCAGGGCTTAGTTGCACAGGAAAAAGCATAGCAGCCAAACATTGCTCTCTTTTTTTAAGGTTTAAAGAACAAAAATAAATCAACTCTTCTTTAGAGTAGCCATTATTATGCTTTTTTCTAAATTTAGTTAATGCTTTAATTGCTAACATCTTTTCTCTAACTTCTTTAGAGAAAGACATTAATGACAACACACCAGGTGAGACAGGCAAAGCTTCTGTTAAACTGTTTTGCCTAAACAATAACGGCGCTTGCTCATCGCTGTCAATTCTTGTTTGATTTCTAAAAGACCAGCACAACGCATTAGGCAAATCAATTTCAGGGCCGTGTTTTTCTAATGCCTCTCGCTTTCTAGATAGTTTTTGTAATTTTTTTTGTAACAGTTCATAGTGTTCTAAAAATACTTCTAAATCGCCATCATAAATTAATGCATCTAATACACGCTTCCAATCGTGCGGATGTGTTCCAAATTCTACTAACAATGGCTTACGAAAATTAGCAACACAAAAATCTATTACTTTTCTAACAGCAACACCACTGATACTATAACCTTGTCCTTTAAATATTTCCTCTAATTCTTGTTCCCTTTTTTTTGTTAAATAAAAATCAGGGTCACCGAAACGGTAATAACAAAATGCTTTGGTTGCAATTCTAGCTAAAAAACCTGCAATCGAACCGCAACTTAAAACAGACAAAAACAATGACATCATACCTTGAGTTGAACCAGTCATGTTTAGTGCAGCCGTTATACTGTTTAAAAAGTTTGCTATTGCAGCTGATTGCCCATAAACAAAAACACCACCAACTAACCCACCAAAAGTAAGAGCAGCTCTAATTGCACTCCTAACAACGTGCTTGCCAGCAAAAACAGCTTCCATTTCTTCTTTTAAAAAGACAAACGGAAACAATAATATGTTTGGGAAATATGCTTTTAATAAATGGTATACCATACACTAAGTATAGTACAAGATAGAAAATTAGCGTATGAAAGCAAGCTAAACTTGTTAGCTTCCACGGCTTAAGATTGTTAACTAAAAACATATACCATATTTGATTTTGTGTCCCAAATGGGGTATATTAATTTTAACGATTTAAAAATATTGTGAGATAAAAATGAAAACTGATCGTGCAGCTAAAACAGATTATATTAGAGCTAGGGTTGAACCTGCGCTAAAGCAAGAAGTAGAGAATTTATTTAATAGCTGGGGCATTACTGTAACGCAAGCAATTACTATGTTTTACAAGCAAGTACGGGCAAGACATGATTTGCCATTTGAACTTAATCCTAATAAAGAAACTTTATGTGCTATTAAAGAAGCTATACAACGCAAGGGTACGGTTAAGTGTAAAGATGCACAGGACTTATTTAATAGGTTAGGAATGTAAGTGTTAGAGCCTATTTATAAAAACAAATTCAAGCAAGATGTAAAGCGCATGAAAAAGCGTGGTAAGCAATTAAAAAAACTACAAACGGTAATGCTTAATTTAATTAATCAGCAAGTACTGTCATTAAAATATCATGACCATCAGTTACGCGGACAATATGATGATTGCAGAGAATGTCATATTGACCCAGATTGGTTGCTTATATATTTATTAGGAACGAAAGATATAGTATTTGTTCGCACTGGTTCGCACGCAGATCTCTTTGGTTAATTTAGATAAAACATTATTAACAGTAAAACAACATTCCGCGCTTAATTCTATCTAAACCCAAATACTCAGCAATAGGTACAAAATGCTGCTTAGTCTCATTAACAATTTTAGCTATTTTTTCTGGCTTCTTAACATGTAGTGTTCTCAAATTGTGTAGCCTGTCGCAAAGTTTAACCGCCAGCAAATCTTTGTTGCTCTGGCTATCTTCTTCTAACAATAGCGTCAACAGTTCAGAAGACGGCAATTTAACACCATTTCTAATCCTCGTCAAAGCATAAACTTTGTTAGCCACGCTCTCTCCAAAAACAACAGCAATACAGTCTTTAGTTAGCACTGTATCCTCTAAAGTATCATGCAACAAAGCTGCGACTAAAATATTTTCTTTAGGCACATAATCAGCAGCCATACAGGCCACCTCTATCGGATGCGTATAATACGGTTCACCCGTTTGCCGCAACTGCTTGCCATGGTAATCCTTTGCATACTGTATAGCTTTGTTTATTTTTGTTGGACTGATTTTGATGTGAGCAACTTTTTGACGCAGCCTGCTACAGCAACATCCTGCTTTTTTGTAGTAGCCAAACCCAACGCGTTCGCTTTGGGGATCTACTATGATATAATTATTTTGGGGCTTTGATGTCTGGCTCACAACCTTATCAAAGCTCAAGTGGTGTGCCAAACAAGATGATACCTTGTTGGCACACTGCGCCATTTTAGCGCAATTAAATTAAATAATACCAGTTATCTGGTATATTTAAAAGCAATCAAATTGCTGTTAAGTTATACTCATTTATCACTTGAGCTTTTTCTTCCTCCTATAATATTTTTAACTAAACTATTTAAATGGTTGTGCACTGCCGTCCAATCAGCTTTACCAAAAGGGTTATTAACCGTTTTAGCATTGGCAATTGTTTGGCCATTTGTTTGATTATTGTTTTTATTATTAATCATTTTACCCTTAGTTATTAATTAGCTTTGAGATATTAGTTTTTGCATTTAGTATGTTTTCTAAGTGCATATCGTATTCCCTGCCAAACATTTTTGACTAAATTAGATTTGTTTGTCAAGTAGTTGATGTTTTGTCGTTACAATACATCTCGTTATAGTTACATCTATTAGCTTCTTCCACCTCAGGAACAACTATAATTTGACCACATCGACAACACATAAACCTGCTAACAGTCCAAGACATCCTAGGCAGCTCGCCATATACAGTCCCACCAATCGGAACCGTATGTTCATGATAAATATCTCTTGGGTGGTCGACACTGTTAACAGCGGTATTACACGACAATTTGTTGTGCCATGTACGCGCTGCTTTAGTATTTGAGTCATCATTAGTTGGCATGTGTTGACTCCTTAGATATATCTAATGCATCTGGCTCTGGCTGCTTTAAACTAAGCAAGAAGGCTTTTACTCTGTACGCTGCAGTTAATGCTTCTAGCGTATTGTCCCGAATTAAAATATCACAACATCTAGTCGCTTCATTAATAGCTTCTTCTAGTTGCATAACTGCAGCGTCCATTTAAAAACCCCTTATTTTAAAATTAACTAATGATTAAAAAGGTATATTATCAGCTTCTAATTCTGCCTTTGTAGCTAAAGGATTACCATTAAAATTAGTTATTGTAGCAGAGCCAAAAACAGTACCCATTGGAGCAAGACTAGCAGCAGGTAGCCATTTAGCAACCTCTAATTTATCATTGCCATTGTAATTAGATTTTTTAATCTCAGCATTGCCGTTACAATAAGGTTCTTTTAAAAACTTTGTTAAATCTGGTACTACAGTTCCAACAAGTTCTACTCCCATTGATTTTATAAACGCTTTAGCAGTGCCGCCGAACAAATAGCAATAAAAAATACCATCATTGCCATTGTTATCTACAGCATACAACCGTAAATTTACATACGTTGCGCCAGTTTTGGTTCTGTATGGTTCACTCGTCCTGCTATCTATTCTGTCTATATTAAGCACTTTGATTTTTGCTGTTCGAACATCACCAAGATTCATAGAGCTTAATAACAAACCGTTGTTTGTTTTGGTTTGCCTCGCTCCGACATCACTCCCAAAATCCCATGCTAATTGATTATTACTATCTTGATATGTTGTTTGATTATTTAACATTACTTACTCCTTGTTCTATTTACTTACTATTATTACGTTCTTTAACTTTAATACTTCCATTTGTACTTCCATTTAAATTAAGTTTACGTCATTTTCACCCTAAAAACTACAAAAAAAGACCCAAGTAGGGAACTTGGGCCAAGAACCGAATTTCTCGGTTGGAGATGACAGACACCATTTTGACATAGTTAAAAATCAACTGTCTATAGGAAAACGGCTAGACTTTTTGTAAGAAATCTCCTATTGACAGTTTGAATTTAATATGAATTAACAAATAGTTATTTGATTTTCTTGTTGGCGTCGTTTGTATAATGTAAATTTATTATGAGATAAACCCAATGTTACCTGGTAAACAAATATTTATAATTGCGGGATGTAATGGCGCTGGTAAAACCACAGCTGCTAAGACTATGCTACCTGAGCTGCAATGTTTCCACTTTGTAAATGCTGACAATATTGCCGCTGAATTATCACCTTCAAACCCAGAAAGCAAAGCCATAGAAGCTGGCAAGATAATGTTAAATCAACTTGATACTTTAGCTAATAGAGGTGTTAACTTTGCTTTTGAGACTACTTTGTCTGGTGTAACGTATGCAAATAGAATCAACAAATATAAAAGTATTGGGTATAAAATTAATATAATATTTTTTTGGTTAAACTCTGTAGAGCTTGCAATAAATAGAGTCCAATGCAGAGTAAAACATGGTGGGCATAATATTTCTGTTGAAGTTATTAAAAGGAGATACCAAAAAAGCATCTATAATTTTTTGACTATCTATAAAGGGTTAGCTAACGATTGGTTTTTGTTTGATAACAGTTTTAAAGAAACACCAACACTAATTGCTAAAAAATTTGAACCTCAAAAAATAATGGTTTATGATTATGCTGTGTGGGATGAAATAAATTTAAAGGTGAAAAAATGGCAAATATTTTAAGCAGAGAAAGTACAATCATGTCTGAAAAAATTATATGTGCGGTAAAGAAAGCTTTTACTAAAGAGCTTCAAGAACACAAAAAAAATAAGCATTCTATTTGGGCAATAGATAATGGTAAGGTAGCTGAAATACCTTGGTATGAAATTAAAACAGAATTAAGCACTAACTACTAACCAATTACCATTGTTTTTAAATGAAGAGGTGCAGGTAAATCTACACCTCAAAACTTAATTCTGATTAGACTAATATTTTACACTACATTAGCGTCATCTTGTATATCGCTTTCTTCTTGCATACGACACATAGAATCATTCATATTGTTTATGCTATCTATCTCCTCTTTTACTTTACTCTCAAATTCAACAAGCTTATCTTCTGGCAAACTTCTAAAGTTTTTTACGTTATATCTTTGCAACAACTTAACAACAATATTGGCAATAGTTTTTTTATCTCCCAACTCCAACAATTTATCTGATATTGTCTTGTAAATAGACACTGGCACAATATGTTGGCTATTAATCTGGGGAATATTGCTGCTCTCAAGCTTTTCTTTGTTGTTGTCGTTTGGTATATCCTCAGCCTCTTCCCTGGTAATAATACCTTTTAATATATCAGCACAAGCATCTCTAGCAGCAAAACCAAAAGCCCTCAATACAATCATTCTATCTGGGTAAGTTGACCACGGCCCAGTTTTTCCCCACAATCCAGCTTTTTCAGCTTTTGCTTTAGAGAACGTCCTAAAAACAGGCTCTTTGTTGTCACGTTTTATTGTACAGGTTGCTACCATTGTTTCTTCATCATAAGTTTCTTTTATTGAAATGTTTCCTTGTCTCAAACAAATAGCCCTCACTAAATCACCCCAAATACAAATGCGCCCATTTATTAAACAAATGTTTTGCAGCATTAATACTGGATGTACATCAAGCTCTTGAGCATACTGTAAAGCCACAACAATATCGGCTTCTTTGCCTTTAAAGTTTGACGGACAAAATGTCGATTTACCGATTATTTCAGCAGATTTTAACGCTGACTCTAAACTTGTTGGCACTAAAAAACCGCCAGTTTTGATTTGGTTGATATATCTATTATCTATTACTTTTAATGCATTACTCATAAAATTACCCCTTATATTGCTATCGCTAAACGCGGTTCTAAGTTTAAGTCGTTATTTGTTATCGCCCACCTAGGCAAAGATGCTAACTGCCACCTATCACTGTACCCAGGCCATTCATTTTGCTTTAAACATTGTTGATACAATGCAGCAGCTTCTAAATATTCTCTTCTACCCTGCTCAATTGATTCGTTATCTAGTTTGAAACATGCAGTTAAGTATGGTGCTTTGCTTTCAACAACAAAGAACCCAAAGTTACGTCTAATTTTATCTGACTGCTTTAACCCGTCTATTTGCATAGCCGCTTGTCTATAGTAGCCATAAGAATGAATAGAGCGTTCAAAGTTTTTTATGCTGTCGGTTGTTTTAAGGTCTATTATTAAGGTGTCGTTAAAAATATCTGGTCTAGCTTTAAGCGATGCTTGGTTATTACTATTACCCCAAAAAATAGAATGCTCAACATGCCCAATACTTCCTTCGATAAATATGCTCTTAAAAGATTGCCAAACAGAATGTTTAAGAACTTCATCTGCCATAGTTTTGATGTGTTCCCATTCGCCTACTCTTAATATAGTGCGACCTTTAGCTTCTTTCTGGGCATCAGCGTAGACTTCTTTACCTGCCTTGGTAGTTAAATTTACATATTCCTTCATACAATAAAATGTATTATCAAATTTATCTGGCTCTAACACCAACATATGCACAGCTCTTCCGAGCTTATATTTTGCTTCCTGTTTAGCTATTTCATTTTCGTCTAGCTCTAAATATTTTTGCACTCGCTCATAATGAAATCTTGCAGGACAGTCAATTATTAAGTTGATTCCAGTTGAGCTTATGGCTTGGTCGGCGTGATAGACTTTTATATCCAAATTATCGTAAATTCCTGGTAACATATTTCCTCCTATTATTTATTACATTATGTAGGGATTTGTTCTTTGTTCGGCCTAAATATCCTTATAAATATCGTCATGGTTAATGTTTTTTAATAATCTAAGCATCTCAACTAACCTGTCACTGTAGACGTTGTTAGGTTTTATCATCTCAATCAGTTTGCCTTGATATGTTATAGTCGCCGCGTGGAGCTCACTGAATAAATGATGTATTGGTGTTTTTTCTAAATTTAGATTACTGATTCTTATTAACTTTGCTTGGATCATTAAGTTAAAACCTTCTACAGCATCGATAGTGTCAATAAGGTTAAAACGATCGATAAAGCTGATGTAGCTGGTTAAGACTTCAACAAAGTTAGTTGGTGTGGTATCGTGATTATACATAGCTTAATCTCCTTACTAGGTTAAGTTGTGAGCGGGGTGCAAGTTGTTCGGACTTGTACTCTGCGTTATATTGTTTCAACTTAACATGTTGCGCGCGAGTCGTCAAGGGTGCATGAAAAATATTTTTATGAACGCTTGACAGAATGAAAGCAGTAACTATATTATTATAAACGGAGATACAGGTATGAAAAAAAATGAACCAGAAAAGTTGAACGACCCTAACGTTGTCGTTTCCGCCAGAATCCCAAAGTCTAAAGCAAGAAAATTGAAAAAATATTTGTTCAACAAAGAACAAAGCTTGGTTCACTGGGTCGGAGAAAAAATAGAGGAACTTCCTGACGAAGAAGAGTCGAGAAGATACCACAGGAAGGCAGGGTAAGTAATCTTCTTCAAACTTGGCGAATTTATCACCAGCATGGCGGTAGCTATGGTTAAAATTTTTAGATACAGCATCAACGGTATCAATAAGGTTAAAACGCTCTATAAATTTGATGTAGCTAGCTAAAACTTCAATAAAGCTAATTGATGTGTTATCTTGATTAGACATGGTTAAATCTCCTATTTAGGTTTAACTGTGAGCGGTGCGTAGACTGTAGTGGGTTTACGCATCGCGATTTACTTTTTATTTGTACTATACATGTATACAACTTGTCAAGTATATGTGAAGAATATTTTTCAAGAACCCTTGACAAATTGTAAACTAAAAATATATTATTAAAAAAGGAGATGGAACGATGAAGAACAAATCGACAAAAAACATAAAAGACCCCGATGTTATGCTTTCCGCTAGAGTACCAAAATCTAGGGTAAAAAAGCTGAAACATTACTTGCTTCAAAAAGATAAAAATATAGTTCAATGGGTAAAAGAAAAAATTGATGAAATTCCTGACGAAGAATCCCACAGGGCTTACCACAGAAAGGCTGGATAAATAAATGGCAACACTGACATCGTGGGAATATTTTGAAGATTTAAGAAAATCCGGTTTATCAGAGGAACAATCTTTAAGCCAAGCTAAAGCATTAGATAAGTCGTTATGTAATTTGGCAACAAAAGATGACCTTAAGAGACTAGAATTAATAACAAAAGATGATATTAATGGCGTTAAAGGTGATCTAAAAAGATTAGATAGCGACTTAAAAGATGTAAAAAGCGATATAAGAAGATGCCTGTACTCTATGGTGGCAGGCGTTATTGTTTTGACTTTTAAAACTATATTCCACTGGTAAAAACAGGATAAACAAATGTCACTAAAAGACCTAACCTCTTTTGCTACTAAAGAAGATTTAAAGCTTGAAATTAAGTTAATTAGAGACGACTTTAAACTCTTTGTTGTATACGTGCTGGTAGGCATTACAAACACACTAATTTTTTCTGGGTTTTTAAGATGGTTTGGTAAGATATAGATGTTGTCAGTAACAGGTTTAATATACGCCCCGCTTATTGTAGCAGGGCTATTGAGGTGGTTAGGAAAGGTTTGATGGTACATAATGTGTCCTCCTAACAAGCCAAGGTTGGATGTGTTCTAGAGTAATCGTCGTCATCTTTATGATTTTTGTAATACTCGGTTTCTTTGCAGCCACCAACGTGAGGTTGAGGGAAGACAAGACGACGCTTAGCATTTGCTCTTCTGAATTGAGGTAGAATAAGAGCTGTTAAGTTTACTCTTGGATGGGCTCTGTCAACTTCTGTTCTGGTTGTAGTGTTTCTGGTTGTGCTTCTTGTGTTTATAGGCGACACGGGAACAACAGGTATTATTGGTTGGTTAGTAGGCGTGGACGGTTGGTTTGTTGATGTAATAGTATTTGTGTTATTATGACATTGCATAACTAAACTCCTCTATAGTTTGGTTGTGTATGCCTATATAGGATGTTGAAACCATCTAATATAGACGGCCTGTCACTTTATTGTGGCAGGTTAATTTTTATAATAACTCTTCAAAGTGAAGAAGTCAAGCATTTAAAAATCTTAACTGTCTTGACTTTTTAGATTGTTCCGTTTTAAACTGGAGGCAGATATGAAAAAAGACAAAACCAATGTGAAAATCGAAGAATTAAAAGAAAATGAAATAAAACTTAATGCTGCTATCTCTTTTTTAGAAAAAAAGAAACTAGATGCTTATTTATTTGCTAAAAATAAAAGTATTGTAAACTGGATTAAGGAAAAAATCTCAGAATTACCTGAATATGAAGTAAAACTCATTCCCAGGCAAAGAACAGGATAAAGGTAAATGATTATAGATTACCAGGTCACAGTTAAATGTTTGTTATTTAATATTGCGGTTATTAGGTTATCTTTAAGATTAACAGGGTATATTTAAATGTTAAAAAAACTATTATGGAAATTTACCTGCAAAAAACGTAGTAATTCCGTAGCTACTCAAACAGAAGAAAATCAATATGCAGATAGAAAAACCAAAGAAATTGAAACTCAAACTGAAGAAAGCCACAGACCCTATAAAAAATTAAAACCAAACATAAAGATAAATATAGAATGTTGTCATAGTAAACATCATAACTTTACAGCTAAATTAGGGCGTGTTGTATGTGAATACTGTGGATACAATTTAAGTTATGAAGAGTTTTTAAACTTAGAAACAAACAAAAAAGCTTGCGGAAAATTAGTGATATAACATGATAAACAATATGAAAAAACAAAACAAACTTAATAAAATCTAGAAGTCAATAATGATTTAAAATAATTTTTGTCTTGACAGATTGCATATTATAAATAAAATACAGTTATGGAGATATTATGACAGCTAAAAAACAACCAGGTAGAAAACCAATTAAAGATATATTAAAAAAGAAACAAGTAGGTTTAAGGCTTGCTCCAAAAGATTTATCTCTTTTAAAAGAAAAAGCTAAAAGAGATTCAATACCATATCAAACTATTATAGGTAGCATTATACATAAGTATTTAGAAGGTAGGCTTGTAGAAAAAGAAGAAGAACCAGAAATAAAAATACCCAGACAAAGAGAAGCAATAAATAACAGACAATACAGGCAGCTAGAAGGGTAAAAATGGAAGACACTAGTATTTTACAAGAACTTAAAGAATATATAGAAGTATGGTATAACCTTTATATAAAATATAAAACATATATAAAATATATTGTGTACATAGTAGCATTTATTTATATTTGTTTATTAATAGACTCAATAAAGCATATACTAAATTCTTCAGATTATTATCTATCTAGAATAAACTGTTTATTAGAAAAAATAGAATATAATCAGCACAGAAAACGATAAATTAAAAGAGCAAATAAACCATGGCGTACATAGACACATTAAAAGCATTTGACGATTTGGTAGCTTCTGGTATTAATGAAAAGCAAGCCAGAACGCAAGTTAATGTTTTAGACAGTAGTTTTAATGGAATAGCAAACAAATTAGATAGTTTTGCTACTAAAGATGATTTAAAAAATTTAGAAGAAAGGCTAGACAATGATATAACAACGATAGAAACCGATGTGAAAGAGTTGCGCGTAGAGGTAAGAGAGTTACGCGGAGATTTCAGAAAACATTTGTTAGCTATTATTGGCTCTATAGCTGGTGGAGTAATAATTATGATTATAGCCACTCGATCAATATTGTTAAAATTAATATAAATTACTTATGGGAGAGAAAAATGAAAAAGATTTTAATTACAATTTTTGCTCTTTGTGCAATTGGATTTAGTCTTTCATTAAGGTCAGTGTGTGCTGGCAATTACGATCAACCAGTGTGTCCATTCGGAAAATCACCGATTTGGGTATGTCCTGCACAACCAAGCACATTTAATCCGTGCCATTGGAGTTGTTTATAATAATTTGAGTAGATTAATTTTGATAATATGACGCAAATAAATTAAAGGTAATAAAAATGCAAGAAAACGAATCGACGTTTAAAAAACGGACATGGTCGGCTCACAAGGGCGATTGGGAAGATACAGTTGCTGATGAAACTGTTTGTTCGCGCCAACACGCCACCCTTCTTGGTACTCAAATAATACAAAGAATAGATCGATTTGAAATAAATTTGTACAACATGGCAAAGATTGGAGTGTGCTTGTTAATATGTATTATGCTTTCAGTTTTTGGTCTGTATTTTAAATAAGGGATACAAAATGAATTAAATAATTAACAAAAAGAACGGCCGCTAAGAGTGGAAACTCTTGCGGCCAAACAATACCCCAACAATGTAATTATATGTGTTTAGCCACATATATAAGGAAACTTAATAATGCCAAAAAACATAACTAAGGAATCTTTATAATGCCAAAAAACAAATCAAATGTCAAGACCCCAGTTAATGATCAAGCTTTTCATGGTTCCCAAGAATTTTTACTGTCGTTCTATAGTGGGTAAATATTCTAAAATCTTTCGTCTCGATGCAAAAAACATATATCTATTAATAAATTTTATAATTAAGGGAAAATAACATGTCTAACAATACGGATAAAGCTAATA
Organism: uncultured Francisellaceae bacterium; assembly: GCA_903907935.1. GTDB lineage: Bacteria > Pseudomonadota > Gammaproteobacteria > UBA6186 > Azoamicaceae > UBA6186. The sequence goes on along the minus strand of CAIVQA010000013.1, from coordinate 29,281 downwards.
ATAAACGTAAATCAAGTAATGAAACATCTGGGAATATTATAAAACGGTATCCAGGAAGAGAATACGCCATAATTCCTAACACCACATTGGAAGACATTAGGATTAAAGATTCGTTAGCACTACTATGCTATTTAGTCGGCAAACCAGAAAACTGGACAGTAAGGTTTGCAGATTTGACGAGGAGGTTTGGCTGGAAGAAACATAAGATATATAGATTACTAAAAGAGCTCGAGCTAGCTGGCTATCTCAGGAGAACGTTTTTAAGAGATTCTGGTGGTCACGTAATTGGTGTTTTACATCACATTGCCAATGAGGCTATTTTTGATTATGAGCCACTACCTAACCACTACAACAACAAAAACAATCAATCACCATCTAGCTTTTTACCGCACGCTGATTATCAGCAAGCAGGAAATCAGGATGCGTTAATAATAAATAAGAGTACTACAAAGAAAGAATTATTTAATAATACAGATTCAGATCCATCTAGAGAGATCGCAAGCAAATCAGAGTTGGAAAACTGTATTATAAAAGAAAAGGTAGCAGAAAAAGTACAGCAACAAAAGACGCCTCAAAACGACGCTGTTGCCCCTGAGCCTTTAAAACAGCACGCTCACCCAGAGAAAACGACGCCACGCGCTTCTGGTGACGCTTTAAGCGCTGTTGCAGTTGAAAGGAATGCCATTAAAGTACCGTACAAAAAAATACCCCCAGAGTTAATCCATTGCGGGGCGATACAAGAAGTGCTGGAATTTGTTGGTGTGACTGCCTATCAAGCTAGGCAATGGGTAAGTGAATTTGGCGATGCCTTATACGTAATGTTTTCTGAGCTCAAAGAGTATTCAAAAACAATCGACGTAAACAACGTTGGCGGTTGGTTCAACAAAAGAACCCAAAGGGAGCGTGAAGTACGTAAACTCATTGCCACAAAAGTATAGTGCGCTAGGCGGTACTTAGTTGCCATTTGTAGGAAATGCTTACAAAAAGTCGAGGCGTTTTCCTATGCCCAACATGAAAAAAATAGTTTATGCTACGCGAAATATATAATATATTGTAAGGTAGCTATATGACAAATTTTAGTTTAATTGATAAAAACTGGGTGCCACAGTAGGAAAAGGGTTAGTTGGCTTAAAAAATGTTTTTGCCGACCACGCCTCATATACAGGTTTGGCGGGGAATCCTATAGAAAAAATTTCTATCTTGAAATTCTTGATAGCTATCGTTCAAGCTGCCTGTACTCCAGCTAATGACAAAGAGTGGTTGGAATATACACAGGAAGATATAAGCAGCAAAGTTTTAAGTTATCTAGAAACCTACAAAAACAAATTTTGTTTATATGGAGCTAATCCATTTTTACAAATGCCAACATTAAAATCTTTTATCAAAGCAAAAACATTATTGCCGAAGAAAAAAAGCGGATTCTTACCAACTGGAACTACTGAAAACACGACCCTATATTTGGACTCACAAAAAACGAGACCGTGCAGTGATGCTGACAATGCAGTTTTTTTAATATGCCTGTCAGGCTTTGGGCGTGGTGGAAAACAACCAACCAATAAAGTTGTTTTGTCTGAAAATTTTACTAAGAAGACTTCATCTGCGGCAGGCCCTTTTTTAGATAAACGGGGTCTTTTACATAATTTTTTGATCGGGAAAACAATACTGGAAACTATATGGCTAAACATTGTTTGTCTTGATGAAGCAAAAAAATTATATCCTGCTGGTGTAGGAACACCACCATGGGAAGAAATACCTCTTTCTGAAACTTGTGAAACTGCAGAAAGATTAAAAACGAGTTTAATGGGTAGACTAGTTCCTTTGTCGCGGTTTTGTCTTTTAAGCGAAAATACTGAGCAAGCTTATAAAAACCTGGTGTATTGTACCGAAGGAGTGTTACACGCTAGTTATAGCAAAGGAATTGACGATAGCACAATACTCGATCCAAATATGTTATCTGTTGCTAACATTAAATTTAAAAAAGTTAGAGCAGTGTATTCAGATCCATCTCAAAAGCCATGGTTAACTTTAACATCAAATGCAAATTCTTTACCAATCAAACATATTAGCAGAAGTGCATACCCTTCTGTCATTTTGTGGTTTGGAGGACTTAAAATTAGCAGTACTGCTGGAGAACAAACGGTATCAGGCAGTGATGATTTTGTTGAGTCTGAAATTGTGATTAATAAAGATTTTAATATAATTAACGATAATTTAGAAAGTTTAAAATTGTTAATAAAAAATCTAACGAATACGTTAGACAACTTTTTTAAAGATGTTGGGATCGTACAAAAACAAAAATTAAAAATCAAAATTGGTAACAACACTACAGGTCTGGCAATTAATGATTTTTGTCAATTGGTTGAAAAGTATTTTAAAAAATTAATAATAGTTAACACAGAAGATGATGATGCTATTATTAAAATTAAAAAAGAAATTGGAAAGAGTGCTGAAAGCATTTACAATATATATTGCTTTAAAAAGAAATCACGCAGCATTGATTTTTACACTAAAAGACTTATAACGTTAAAAAAATATATTAAGGATTATATATATGGTGCTAAAATTGACGGAGCAAAATAACAAAACAATCTTTACTCAAAAGATAATACAAACAATTATAGACGACATGCAAAAAAGCAAAAAAACTGCTGCTGCTTTAAAGTGTGCTGACAACAAAAACTTACAATATAAATGTCAAGAATATTTTGTAAGAAAAAAGTTTTTTAGTTTGTTTCAAGCTAATCTTAGTTTAATCTATTACACTATTGTTGCATCTTTAAGTAAATCTAAAGTAGAACAAGATGGAACTTTAAAATTTGGTGAAGCGTTAGCAAAATGTGCTTTTAATATAGATAAAATAAACAAGTTGTTAAGTTGCAATTCTGTTAAAGAATTATGTGGCAATTTGAAAAGTATATTATCTATAATTAATTCTAAAAAGATCAATTTACAATTCTCGAGTCTTTTGCTAGACTGCTGTTTATTTAACACAACCAAGAGAAGGCTAGAAGTTAAAACCAGATGGTTACAACAGTATATACATCACAACCACTAATTATTAGCGCAATATCAATTAACAAAAAAACAGTTAGCGCGTTAAGATTGTTCAAGCATCACGCTGTTCACGGTTTTGTATACCGTCTTTTTAGTGATGTTAAATTTGAAAAATGTATAAACAATCGTATTCTTTTTGTAGACAAAACAAACAGGCAAGGCAAAAAAATTATAATATTATCAGATTTAACACCTAAAAAAATTGAGGGCATAGATATAGTTTGCAAAACCTTACCTCAATCTTTTTTGGAATATGATAGATATGCTTTTGAAGTTACAGTAAATCCAGTAAAAAGATTTAGTGAATACAAAGACGCCAGAATAATCTTAAAAGATAACAAGGAAATATTCAAATGGTTTGTTGAAAAAGCAACAAGCAGTTGGGGTTTTACAGTCAGTTCTGAATTACAAATACATATAAACAAAGTTAAAACAATCTATGGCAGCGGTCATACTATTTTTTTACATAATGCAACTATCAAAGGAACACTTGTCGTTATAGATAGAGTTAAATTTATAAATAGTATTACGCGCGGAATTGGGCAAGGCAAAGCGTTTGGGTGTGGATTATTACAAGTACTACCAATTATAGATAATTTAAACAAAAGAAATAAAAGGAAAAATTATGATAACTAATCAATTTAAAAATACATTTATAGAATTTCATATATTACAAACTTTCCCGGTCACTTGTTTAAATCGTGACGATATGAACAGTCCAAAAACAGCGATGATAGGCAACACTATTCGGGCGAGGGTTAGCTCTCAATGCTGGAAAAGACAAGTTAGATTAATAATGCAAGAGCTAGGTGTAAATTTAGGATATCGTACAAAACATATTGGTCAGTTGATTATTGATGCGTGCATCAAAAAAGGTGCTTCGGAAGAACAAGCCACGCTTTGTGGGGTTGAAATGGCTAAAATATTCGATGCCTCTAAAGAAGCAGAAGAACCTACTGAACAAGATGAGGCAGATGGTGCAGAGGGAAAAGACGAGAAAGAGATAATAAATAAAAACTCAACTTTGTTTTTCTTAAGTCCAGGAGAAGTTGACTGTATTGCCAAAAAATTAAAAGAAAAAAACTTTATAATTGAAGATGTTTTAACTGAATTAAAAGACAGTTCAAAAAACAAAAAAACAGATCGCAAATCTAAAGCAGTAGATAAACCAATTACTCTAGAAGTATTAAAAAAGAAGTGGTTTAGCTCTTTAGATCATGCTGTTGATGCTGTAGACATTGCTTTGTTTGGCAGAATGTTGGCTAAAGTTCCGACTATGACTGTAGAAGCTGCTACTTCATTTGCACATGCTATTTCTACCCATGTAGTTAACACTGAATTAGATTTTTTTACTGCAATAGATGATTTTGATACAGAAGGGAAAGGTGCGGCACACCTTGGAACAATAGAGTTTAATGCTGCTACCTATTATAGATATATTAGTTTAGATCTCGGACAGTTGTGGCACAACCTAAATTGTAATGATTATTTGTATTTTTCTGATAGCATAAAAAAGTTTATCATGGCTTTGTTTATGGCAGTGCCTAAAGCACGCCAAGCGACACAGTCTGGGGCGTGTCCTTGGAACTTTGCTAAAATTCTTATACGGAAAGGGCAAAGAGTACAGGTGTCGTTTGAAACTGATGTGACAAATGTAAAATCATTAAAAAAACAATACGATATTGATGCTAATGACAGCGTTTTACAATTAAGTACCTCTGTTCTTAAACAGTTTTTAACTAAGCAAGAAAAGCTATTTACAGAAAAGCTTTTTAACAAGTTAGCTGAGTATACTTATGGTGAAGATCAAAACGTAAGCATTGTTGATATAACAAACCAAATAACAGAACAATTAAAAAACAGTTGATTTAAAGGGAAAGATATGAATTTAGAAGCACATTCACATTCAGATTTTTTACTGTTGTGGCTTGAAGGCCCATTTCAGTCCTGGGGAGTTAATAGTAAATTCAATCGTCGTACAACATTAGAATTCCCGACAAGATCAGGAATTCTAGGTATGTTATGTTGCGCATTGGGTAAAGGTGGAACACAAACAGAATTATTAAAAAAAATGTCAACGTTTTCATTAGAAGTGTTTTCTTTTACAAAAAATGAACAATCCCATTTAGACGCACCCAATTTAATGCTTCGTGATTTTCAAGTCGCAGGCGGTGGGTATGATAAAAAAAACTTATGGGAAAACCTGATGATGCCAAAGACAGCAAATGGTGAAATGCCAACTGGAACAACAGGGGCAAAAATAATATACAAATATTATTTGCAAAACAAAGCATTCGCTGTAGTCTTGTATAATTTGCAGGGGATGGAAGTTGTTTTAAAAAATGCTATTAGTAATCCTTGTTGGGATATATATTTAGGTAGAAAAAATTGTATACCTACTGACTATATTAGTAGACATGAAATATTTAACAGTAAAGAAGAAGCGTTAAAAGAAATCAATGTAATTGCCAGTAAAAAAGATTTAATAGAAGAGTTTTGTGTGGTAGAAGAAGAATTGTTAAACAAAGATGGCTATGAATATCCTGAAACTTTGAATTTAACAGATGTTCCACTACAATTTGGCGAATATAAAAAATATACCGATAGGCGAATTACAAAATTATTTAAAAAGTATGAATGTTAGCAGTAAAAAACTTGCCTTCCTCTGCACGAGGTTGGTTTATGTTATTTAAAAATTTGGTATGATACTATATGTTGTATCCTTAAAAATTTTAGCAACAAAATATTTTTATCTTCTCTGCACTCGCGGAGGTGTTTCCGACTACCCCAGCACTAGCCTTTTTTGTAGTGAATCTTCTCTGCACCAGCGGAGGTGTTTCTCTTCATGTCACAGGAGAAAAGATACAATAGTAATCTTCTCCACAGATGTGGAGGTGTTTCCCGCTTAAAAGCCGCGATTACTGGTTGTTCTTTATCTTCTCCGCACCCGCGGAGGTGTTTCTGAAAATCAGCAACTAGTACTAATTGATTCACCATCTTCTCTGCACCCGCGGAGGTGTTTCTAGGTTCTCTACAAAACCAGGAAATGTAACCGAATCTTCTCTGCCCCCACGGAGGTGTTTCATTGTCCTCTGGAGCTATTAGAGGCCTTAGGCTATTTTCTCTGCGCCCGCGGAGGTGTTTCTAAATACGAAGAAGTGTTACACGCAATTATATAATCTTCTCCGCCTACGCGGAGGTGTTTCTTTTGGCACAACACCAGTATTGTTAATGCCTATAATCTTCTCCGCATAAGCGGAGGTGTTTCTATTATCTTCAATATAAAAAAGCATTAAGTACTATCTTCTCCGCCCATGCGGAGGTGTTCCTTTGTCCATAAAACAAAAAAGTGTGACAATGCAATCTTCTCCGCCCATGCGGAGGTGTTTCTGAAATAGAAGTTATTTTGGAAGAAGAAATAAACTCTTCTCCGCGTATGCGGAGGTGTTTCTACTGCAGCCAAAAGTTGGGAATGGAAAGTTATATCTTCTCCACCTAAGTGGAGGTGTTTCCCCCACAGCCGAAGGGCAAGTTGTTAGGGTAGTATCTTCTCCGCCATTGCGGAGGTGTTTTAAATATAAGTTTTTTTGTGGTATGATATATCGGTATTACAATCAGTAAAAGGATTTACTATGACTATAGATAAGGAAATCAAACCAATCATTGACGCAATGATAACTACGGAATTGTCTGGTGCAACAAAAAGATTTTTTGCATTTTATGTGCTTGGATTAATGAGTGAGCTGTATGATAACGGAACAAAAGAACTGGATACAGAATACTTAGGGTTAAGCGGTTTTAATCACAAAGACACTGAGCAGCGTAAATTAATAACGTTTGCATCTAAAGTGCTGCCTAGCTATCAAGTAAAAAAACTATTTTGCAAAACATTAGATATGCTTAAGAAAAAGAAAGACGATATTGTTGCTGATTTGTTAAACAGATATTCACTGCTGCACAATAATAAAGATGTAACCTACTATCATGATAAAGTTAGTATGTATTTTGACAGAGAAATTAATTTAGCTAAAGACTTGATTTCTGCAGGCAGATATAAAAAGTTTTACGATACAGTAGATATTGCAAGTTGAGGCAGTTTATTGTAATATTTATGGGCTAGACTGGATGCACTGTAGAGGCAATTAATTTTTCTTTTTTTTGTTGGTGCGCCAGTTTAGTATTTTTTTGTAGTTTAAAAATTGTTTTGATACTTACCTGGCATACTTAAATCTGGCCGTTGATACACTTCTTTCCATGTTACAGCTAGATACCGTGCGGAATCTGAACAATGGCTGGACCAATTATGAAATGGTTTATTTTTAAAACATCTATTTTCTTCATCATACTCTCGGTGATAATCTCTTAATGCCTCAATACCATAACTACAATTATCAGCATGGAACCATAATTGCGGGAATATAGCTTTAACTGCTTGTATGCCGTCTTCTATACTATGGTTTGGCACAAGTAAAAAATTAATACCGCAATCGGCGGCTAGTTGTAAAGTTGAGCGTGGATTGTAACCCCATTGTCTTTGCTTGGCGTCATGTGGTGCGTAATGATATCTGTACTTAAAACCAAATCTATTTTTTAGTTCATCTAATACGCAAGCATAATGGTGAAAACCTTGCCCTGACGCTTCATAGTAATATACCAATTTTAAATCATAACCATCTGGCTGTAAAAACCAAATAGCAGTAGCGTCTGATATACCCAAATCCCAAAACGTGTATACAGGCAAATTGCGATTTATCTCCCAATTACAAATCCTACCATCATACTCAGCGTTATCTAATTCTTGCGTATAATAAGCGCCGACGTTACCGATGTTCCAGTCTAAATACCACTCTTGCCTTATCAGTTCTTCTGATGCTCCTCTTTTTCTTTCATCTTCTATTTGAGCCTCTGTAATAACCGGAGAGCCATCATGTTTTTTAGTATCAGAAATACCCCAACGCCTCACAAACCAATTGTCATCTTGCAATGCAGCTTGATATGTTCTGTATGCGTGGTTTTTACCGCGAGGAGTACCTTGGCAAATTAACCATCCGTCATTTTCTACAAGTATCGGAGACAAATAATCTAATATTTGCGGTGGATGTATCGGGTGCTCAGACAATACTAAACCTAGCGGGTTCATTCCCATGAGTGCATTAAAATTATTCCCTCCTCCAAGCTGCAATATACTGCCATTAATTAACTGTATCGACATGTTAGTATTATTAATTTTATGGATTAATTGCCGAGGAATCATCGATAAAAAACTGCTTCCGTCGCCAATCATACCCTGCCAAATTACTTTGCGCGATTGGTTGTATTGTGGAAGTAAGTACAGATACACACCTACGCGGCGTAATGCGGCACCCCACATAAGATTCCAACATGACATGTCTTTGCCAGCACGGCGATGGCATAAATAATAAAAGCGCTTTTTGTTATCAATAAAAAAAGCATCTAGCAGCTCACGCTGATAATGCCTAGGGTTAAATGTTGGATACTCAATTATCATTGGCGTCCGTGCTTATTTTAGTATTAATTTATTGCTTTGCCTTAGTGTCATCTGTATCTGCAGGCAAATAATCGTCAATATCCACCCCTGTTTCAGCCTTAATAATCTCTTCAAGTTTTTCCTCAACTGGGTTGTGTATTTTACCAAAATAAAAATATGATCCAATACAACCTATTACGGCGAATATAGTTACTACCAGTTTAACTGTTGACACATTATCCATTTTAACCACCCCTAGCTTGCTTAATTGGTTTTTTATTAGTGAACCGATTAAAGTTTGCAATATACTCATCGACATCTCCTTTGCCATTTTTAGTGTTGTAGTATTGTTTCCAGTAAGCTGCTTGCTCTTCAAGTGTGTTAGGTATTTGTTTTGGAAAACGCATATAATGTACTCGTGCCATAGCACAAGCATATCTGATGTTATCTAACAATAAGTCTGAGGTTGGGAATCTTGATAATTTACATACGTCATTTAGCAATAGATGAGCTAATCTACTGTTTTGCTGCATGTAATTGCGCCAAATATCATCATGGGTTGCTGGCTCCATCTGCCAAAACCCTAATGCTGGGCCACCCACTTGTCTAATATATTTACCACAACCACTCTCTTGGGCAAACGTTCCTATCATTAAATCTTCTGCGTCTTGGCTCCAGGCCAACAAACCTTTTAAAACCGGTGCTACAAAACTAGTTCTTAGTTGTTCGTAATCCATTTAACATCCTTGTATTATGTTTTAAAGTACTCCTGCACTACCTTAATAGCGCCATCTAATGTGCGGCAAACCTCACAGCGATACCCGTGCCTAGATAAATTATTTAACCAAGTCTTTTGTTCCTGACTAACCACCCCGTCTGGTCTTTTAACTTCTATAATCAAACCATGATACCCATTGTAAGGATACATTATAAAAATATCTGGAACACCAGTTTTTAATCCACCCAGCTTTAAAAGAATCATTTGCAAGGGATTCTTTAAGATAGCTCCGTTGTTTGTAGAAAAAGCCATTTCATCTATTTTAGGATGTTCCTGCAACCACTTAACAAAAGCTCTTTGAATCCCTGCTTCTTTTATCTTTTTTTGTTGGGTTTTACAAACTTTTTTCCTTCTGCACCCACTTTTTCCATTTTAGCATCAACTTTTTTGCCTTCAGCTTTCTTTTCTAACTTCTTCTCTATTCTTTCTTCTTTAGCCATTTTAAACGCTCCTTGTATTGATGAAATTAAAATAAATTATTCTTTGCTAGGCATACCAGTATATACAAACGGATTAACACCGTTAGCTGGGGTGTGTTGTTCTGCATTGGGAACAGCAAAATTTTGCCCATGCGTATTGATGTGCACAGATTGACCTAAATCTTTGTGTTTAATGCCTTCTATGTGTGGGTCTCCTGGATGCATATGACTGTCATATACTTGAGTTGGTACAACTTTTTCATTTACTAAGAAATGTTTACGACTTGCTACGTTATCTTCCATAATTATCGGCCTCCTCTTTTAGCGCCTTCTCTTTTCTTTTGGTAGGCAATTGCTACCGCTTGTTTGATAGGTTTTTTTGCATTCCTCTCAATTCTTATATTTTCCTCAAATCCTTTTTTAGTAGTTGCAGTTTTACCTGACACTAACGGCATAAAACCTCCTTGTTTTATCAAAAAACTTAGCCAAAGTATAACTTATTTGCACAACATATTCAAATACCATTGCTCACCATTCCCAAAAGGACAGATAGACATAGTCACCCCCTATAAAACCCACTCTACCAGAGTCAGGGTCGGCGGGTTTGCCAGTATCAGAATAACGAATTCCAATGCTGCAATTGGTAAACGTTTTGCCTTGTACTAGTGATACCGTGTAACTTTTTGTGTTACTTGTGACCATTCCATTAACCAAATATGTTGGAAAGTTTGTAGTAGGAACAAGCGTATCTATTTGTGAAAAAAGTCCTGCAGGGAAGCTAATTGCAAATACTCCACTCCATTTTCTTGTTACAGTGACACCATCAGGGTTTTTTCTGACCACTTCAGCAGTTGTACCGTTGCCTACTAACCTAAATATAACGTATGCCTTCATACCGCCAACTAAAGCCCCACCGCCACCAGGTGGCTGCCAGCTTAAGTTGCCGCTAGTATCGCTTGTTAATACGCTAGATACTGTTGGTACAGCTGGTGGAAACGTTAATGTATAACTGCTATTAGCCCCCATTGTATCTGTTGCTTTTAATCCAACATAGTTACTGCTAGCTCCACTACTAGCCCCATCATACAATTGTAACGGCGCAGATGTAGAACCAGTATTATTCCATATGGCCACTGCCCCACCGCTCGCTGGTGCTAAATTAATAGATTGCCCCGATGTAACTGTATATATAGAATTACCCGTGTCGTTTGTGACACCTATTCTCAAACTGGAACTAGGGATACTGGTAACCATAGATAAGCCAGAACAATAAATAGAACTTGCATTAACAATTCTACAGTCCATGTCAGACAAAAAAGAAATTTTATTAACAGGGCCTATTGCCGATATATTATTAACATTTAATTGTTCGTAAGCCGTTATATGTGGTGCTGCCACCAAAGTAATAGCGTTAATAGTGTCTGGTCTAAAATTTGGTGCGTTAAAGCTTCCGTTTACAGTTACATTGTTTAATGTAGCTGCACTGTTAATAGACATTGTTAGACTGCCACCATTTGGTATAAATAATGTATTAGTCTTTGTAATACCAGATGTATTTATTGCTCTGGCGTAAACTGTGGTAGGAGAATTAGTAGTATTACCTATTGTATCAGCAGTTAATTGATTACACGCAATAACGTTTGCACCAGCAATGTTTTTAGTTGTTAAATCTATAGTTATACCACTACTTGTTATATTTCCACTGTTGTCAGCAAAAACAGGAACGTCATTAATCGCCACATTAGTAGCAGCAACAGCCCCACCAGTTATTATACCACTAACATTTTGAGCGATAATACCAGAGCCGTCATATTTTTTAACCCAGATGCAACCGTTTGGTAGTTTTGGCAACACATAATCAGATGGCTCTAGATTTTCAGTTAAATTATAATGTGGGCAAAGCGACTCTACTTTATCGTTAATCTCTTGTTCTATCATTAAATTGTTATTAAAATCATTATTTAAACTTGACGCACTCATCAAAGAGCCATCACTATAACTGCTAGTTCTAGCTATACTGCTATTTCTAACTATAGTAATTTGATCTCCAGCATTTAATGCTTTTGTTACTGTAACAGTTCCGCCAGATATCGGTGCTACATTTAATTTTACCGTATAATCTGGGGCAAATAATAATTGACTGCTATCATCAGAAAGGCTGCCAGCTGGCGTTAAGTAAACATCCACAGCATTAGAGTTATTTACTGTAAAAGCAAACGTAAAGCTTGTGTTGCCGTTTGCATTAGGCACACCTTGTGCCGCTGAATATTTTACTATTGTCGGAACGTCTACTACTGTTATGTCTGGCATATAAAATCCATATTAATATCCAAAAAATGCTACATAAATATCGGGTGGGGTTGGGTAACCAGCTGGGTTGGCAGCATCAGTTAAATTGCCGTTTTTATCTAAAATCGCTATTCTGCAAGAGCCTGGTTGTGGATCTTCTCCGTGTCCAGTGTTATCAGCTGCATATTGAGCAACTGTAACCAATCCGCCTGACGTGGTATAAAAACCTGTGCCAATTACTGAATACGTTAAACCAGATGTAAAATTAGTGTAGAAGTTAATATCATATATGCCTACTCCCACTCTAACAATTGGTGTAGAAGGCACACCATCAACAAAGTAATAGTCAGATATAATTGGGTCTATAGTACCGTCTGAATTAGTAACGTTATGGAAGCGTATCCAAGCCTTGGCTATTCCTTTGTGGTTATGTAATGTGGTTGGGTCGACATACACACCTGATTGAGATTCTGATTGTACCTGCGATGATGTTGCTGGCAATATTGTTGCAGAAGCCGGTGTGCTCCAGGTTAATGTAGCAACACTAGTATTAGAACTGTTGTGTGTGTCTTGAATCTTTAACACTTGGCCAGTCGCACCCATCGACGGTGGCAAAACATAAATATAATTACCGTTATAACTAATAGGCGATGCTATAGCGGTAGAGTTCTGCCCTGTTCCATCTTCAAGTATTAATGCATTTGTGCTTACAAAAGATGATGGATAAATATCATTGTTATACTCTTTTTGACTTGATGAGAATATACCAACACTAGCTGCTACAGTCCCATTAGGAACAGTAACATTACCTGCGTTCCAAGAACCCTGGGTAATCGTTCCAACTTGGTTAATGCCTGTTTGAGGCAACCACGATAAATTACCATTAGCATCATTGGCTAATAAAGATGCTGGAATAGCAGCTTGAGATTCAGGCAAGGTATAAGTTATGGTATCATTATATTGTTCTGGCGAAGATATATATGTTTTATTTATATTGCTTAAATCCCTTAAAACTAAGGAATATGCAACTTCAACAGAAGAAGCAATAGCCGAACCGCTAACAACTAATTTGTAATTATCTAAACTCGAAGTATCAATACTACCAACAGTAAGACCGCCAACCATAGACAGATTGTGTACCCCTGTTACATTGTCATAATAACTACCACTGGCAAGCCTTATTGGTGTTAACGTAGTATTGCTGTTTCTAATTGAGATTGGAGATGTACTATCGCTTGTAAATTTAACTATTGTATTAGTAATAGGTGAGCTACTAACGACTGGAATATTAGAAGCCAAACCAGGTATAACTGCAGTTGTTATTTTTGAGCCGTCTGAGGATTTAATCCAAACATTATTAGGTGGCAATACTGGAAGTATGCCATCTGCTGTAGAATCAACAGAAGAACAATAAGGATATTTAGGTATAACTGTAGCGTCGGCAAACTCATAAAAGACAGTTATTACATCGCCAGCATTAGCAGGAGTGATTAAAGTAATATAACTGCTATTTGGGTCGCTACTGTTTGTGCCGGTATATTGACTGCTATTTAATAAATTAGCTGCGTCATTTGGTGCGTTGCCTGCTGGCGTACGATATACGCTAAGGTAAGCTACATCATATACATAGAAAGGACATAAAAATGGCCCAGTCTGCCCTTGTGTAGCTGTGTATTGAACAACTCCTTGTCTAGCCATAAAATCCTTTTATAATTCAATTCCATCTTACGTATTTCAGTTTGTCGGCTTTTCCGACATGCTGTTCTTACTTATATTATAGTATGTTTTGATGAATTAAAAATTTAATTCATCAGTATTTTTATTTTTTTTTGTTTTCCTTGTCGCTTTGTTAACTTTTTCATTCATCTCTTTCTTTTTACGTTTAATTTCCTGCTGTTTAATATCGGTGAAAAATGGCCTTAAATAAAAAGCCCAAGAAAGAGGCAGTAATCTTCTAAGTCTGAAAAAGGCTTTTTTATCTATTTCTCCTTTTAAGAATTTATTTGTAAGCTGAACTGAAGCATCTATTAAATTTCCCGGTGGGCCTAGCAGTATTTCTGTACCTGCTTTATTACGATAGCGACTAGATTTAAAATCTTTTGCATAAGGTATATTAAACGCACTATTAAATCTAGCAAACTGTCTAACGTACCATGGCAAAATACCGCTTTCAGCAACCCCAGCCCAAAACATTTCAGTAAAGTCCCAGTTGGTCTCTCTTCCTTCAAAAAAGTTTCTAAACGGTCCAACTGTCATACCAGCCAAAATACTAACACCAGCCCATTGTAGTTTTTTTAAATCTGGCCTTTGAACTAGAGGAGCAAAGTAATTGTTGCTAGCCGCAAAACCCCACGAAGTAAACTGCATAAACATGCTTAATATAGGATTTTTAGCCCAATAAGGCACATCCCCTGGCCCAGCTTTATTAAGCAAACTGTCTGCCATAGAGCGTGCAAATTTTCTATAATGCTCTGCTGCTGCTATATCTGTCCATTTTTCAGTGTGAGGTATAATGCTGCCATTTTTTGGTTCGCCATATTTATCAATCATAATCTGAATACGCTTGCCAAACGCTTTCACATTAAATCTTGACGCTCTAAAATACTCTAATTCTTGTTGGGTAAAAAGAGCTTCAGATACCCATTGTTTAGTTTTTTTGCCAGACTTATTAGCAACAATTTCGTAATAACCTTTAGAAAACCACTTATTTGAAAGCCTTGCTATGGTTGCTTCAAATGTTTTGGTAGCCATTACCTCGCACGCATCAAATGCCGGCGATATTAAAAAAGAATTGCTTGCTACTTTGCTTAGATTAGCAAGAAATCTAGAACCAACCGAACCAGGCAACGCATCAGTGCCCCTAAATTTTGCAAGCATACTTTGAGAAAAAGCACCTGGAATATAATCATTACCAAATAGTACAGGCTCTCTTAGAGAATTTCTAAAAGTCTCACATCCTATTCCCATATCAGCATAAAGATATCTATCGGCTTTTAAGTTGACCATCTGTTTAATCATTGGGGCAATGGTTTTTAGATGTCCAAAACCATGCCTAATAATCGGAGCAACGGCATCCCCACTAGCCATTAAAGCAACCCCACCCATTTGTGTACTATAAGCCCATACTTTCATAAATCTAGCAAAACCAGATATCATGCGCTCTCCACCAGTTCTTGGTTTTCCATAGTCATTTTGTATTACTTGTAGAGATTCTTCAATTAATGTTCTTGCATCCCTAGTTTGATTATCAAGTTTTGCTAATAATTTCTCCTTCCTAACTGGATCTAATATGCGACTTATAACTTCTCTTTTTAAATCTGCTTCATTATATAAGTTATTAATAATAGCATCTTTACCTGTGTGCATGTTTGCGCCATATTGCTTAAAAAATTTATTCATAGCTATAAATTTTCCAAGCTGTCTAACGTGAGATTCCATTACTCTTGCTATGTTTTTTTCCATGTATGGTCTTAATATATTATCTCCAAATAAAACCGTTCTATTTTTTAAAGCCCCAGGTTTAGCTGGTACACCTGTATCTAACAAATTATCAAATAACATCTCTGATAAATCTTCAGTACTCATGCCTAAATAAGTATTAACAATATTTTTAGCTTTAAATCTATAATTTTTTTTTGGTTTGGCGAGAGAGGAAATGTGTGCTTTTTCTAAATCTTTTAATTTTGTTATTCCTTTGCTATCTGTAAATAAAAGTTTTTGGTCAACCATGCCTGACTTTATTTGTTTGTCAATAAAATCATTAACACGTTTCTCTTTTTCTATTAATTTAACCTTAAGTCCTTCATTTTGATCAAGGATAGCTCGTTCTATTTTATTTTTGATATTTTTTAATGGCCTGCTTAATATATCATATTTTTGTTTTAAATCAGCACTAATAGCAACTCTTTGGTCTAACAAAGAATCTTGAGTAAGCCCTGCTAATTTCTCAGAAGCGGTTATAGGAATGGTTCCATCATCAATCATTTTTTGTAAATTTGATTGTTCAGCTTTTAACCCTTGAGACTGTAATACCATCTGTTGTTCTAAAGTATTTTTTTGATTATTTAACATTGAAATATCTTGAGCACTTAAATTTTGTGCTTTTAATTTGTTGTTAATATCTTCAATTTCCCACTTTAATTTTGCTATTTCTTTTTTAAAAGGGGCTTGAGGGGCTAATAATGATTTGTTTTTGGCATCTCTAGCTTTCAATGCATTTGTTAAAACATCTACAAATTCAAAATAATTAGCTCTAATAACTTTTTGATTAGGCATACGATGCAAATAACCGCGCGTTTCTTTGTTAATATGAGACAAAAAACCAAGATTTTGAAGTTCTTCTAAACAGTTGTCGAGTAGATTGACAAAATTATTTGCTGAATTCATAACTTGTTTAACAGGATGGCCTTCGTCTTGTATAGCTACCGAGACTTCTTCTAAAAAATTTTCATAAACTCGTAATGGGTCGTTTTTCATTCTACCTAAAAAATCACCAGCAGCTTTCCATTGTTCTACAAAAGGAGCATGAGCAGTTATAGGGCCAGTATCAGTATAATCCAGCCATTCTTGCCTGGTATTAATTAATGCTAATTCAAACTTGTTCATCCAATTATTTATTTCTGCTTGCACAGAATAATCTGACGGAGGTGCTCCGCTATAAGTAATCAAATCTTTATCGCTATTATCTACGGCAGCTTTTCTAGCTGCATTTAAAGATTTTAACTGAGTTTTAAGGTTTTGTTTATGTTGTTTACTTATTTTATCTTTTAATTGAAATTTAATATTGCTTATTGCGGCGTTTAAGTCTGCGTGTTCTTTGCTTATTAACTTTCCAGGTATTACAACATTATTATATAACTGCCCCAATGACTCTCTAACAACCTTAAATGGACTGTGAGCTATTTTAACAACTG
This sequence comes from uncultured Francisellaceae bacterium, assembly GCA_903907935.1. Classification (GTDB taxonomy): domain Bacteria; phylum Pseudomonadota; class Gammaproteobacteria; order UBA6186; family Azoamicaceae; genus UBA6186. Next base: position 12,340 of record CAIVQA010000013.1, on the reverse strand, counting down.
GAGACACTTCTAAAAGTTTCCCTAATGGGCCCCAATGAAGAAACTTATTAAGCATAGAGCCGTTAACGTTTTCATCTAATGTGTTCTTCTCAAACATATTTCTTACTGGCATAATTTTTCCAACGGGCTGTGCAGTAGTTGTTCCACTAATTGCAGGGGATGTTTTGAGGTTGGTGGGATTTTGAGAGCCAGCAACTTGAGCCGTAGTGTTTTGAGCAATTGATTGTGCGTTAGCGGGAGCTGTAGTATTTTGAACAATTGATTGTGCGTTAGCGGAAGATGAAGCGGAAGCCTGCTGCGCTGCATATTTGCCAGTATTAAATTTTTGAATGTTTTTTTGACCCTTAACAAACCATCTATAATCATCTATACCTGTATTAATAAAATTTTCTAAATCTTTAGCCTTCATTTTTACTATTTCAGATGTTGGTATATTTTGCGATTGTTTATTAGACGATAAAGCATCATTAACTAATTGTTCAAATTTAGGTAAGTCTGATTCTTTTAAATTTGCAAGATTTTTTATTCCCATTTCTTTTTTAGCATGTGCCACAGCAGAATTTGGAATATCTTCTGTGAATGAACCTTTTATAGTAGATCCGTTCGGTACTACTTTTACCTTTAATATTCTTCCTTTTTTATCAACTACTGGTATAAAATCTAAATCTTTATATATACCTGTCATAATCGCTTTATGTTTATTAAAAGCTACAGTTTTACTTAAACCAAACACACCATGCAATGCACTGCCAAAAACACCTTCAACAAAAGATTCCAATGCATATTCATCAAATTTTTTACCTATTTTATTTAAGTATGCTGGTATATTATATGCAGCTGAACCAGCAACCATTTTAGGAAGTACCTTGACAGCATTTTTAAATAACCCATTAAACTTGCTAGAATATAGAGCGGCTTTGGGGATAGACGGAAACATAGCTAAAGATGCTCCGCTGGTTACTATGGCTTCAGTTATAAATAAACCAGCACCTATTGGAAGAGTTTTATACCAAGGACTATTAGCTATAATTTCATCGTCAGCTTGTTGTCTCGCTATTTTCTCTTTGTTGTATTCTAATTCCTCAGCACTTTCTGAACTAACCAATTCAAGCCAATACTTTTTGTTATAATCTAACAAATCTTGCTGTTGGACTTTAAATTCCGTTTGCGATATGTCTTCATCTCGAAGCAACTTTATTGCGTTAACCCCTACTTTGCTTCCAGTAGAATAATAATCTACAAAAGTATTTCTAGAGTCGGAAGTTGGTGTAGCTAAATATTCAGCAAGATTGTAAGATATAAGAGTTGAGCGTGCCATTGCTTTAGTAATATCTAACAACCCTGGTTTTTCCACGCTGCTTTTTTCTTGGTTTTGCCTAGATAATGCTTCTTTCTGTTTAGTATAAGATATATCAGAGGTAGAAAGGTTGTTGTCAACCGATGTATCAACAGTGTTTATAGATTGGGAGTCATCATTTTGTTCGTTTATTTTATAAGATGTTAATTTTTTTGCATTGTTCAACAAGTTTTGTATGTCATCATTCACTTCTTTTTTAATGGTTGATGTTGGTTCACTTGAATTGTTTTTATTATCTTCGTCTGGCAAAATATTTTTATTTTCCATTATTTGGCCTTTTTATTATTGGTTTTTTTATTTTTTTCAAACGGATAAAATCTAATATATGACACCCCGTTACGAATATTATTGGAACTATATATAAGCTCGCTATCTTTGGTTTTGTCGGAAAACCAACGAACTTGGTATGATGTATCTTCGTTGGTTCTATCTAGAATAGTTTTTTTATCTGAAATAATTTTAATATAACCTTTCTCTATTATAGGTTTTCCGTTTTTATTGTTATATATTTTTTCTGTTTTCATTGTTTTGTTTTTATAAATAGGTTTCCCTGTTTCTAACAATGGTAACCATTTGTTAATTTCCGTTATTTCTCCTTCGGAGAATTTATAATAATAAGGAGCTTGATCCTCTTCGAATATTTTTTGTTGGTTGCTAAACAGTTCTGACAACTGTACTATTAATTTATTTTTTATTTGGGTGGTTGTAAATGGAGTCCCCTTTATAAGTTTCTCAATTGGTTTTTCTGTGATTTCAGGTTCACCATTAAAATTAGATACACCCCATACTTCTTTTAACATTCTTGTTGTTTCTTCGCTGGCAGCTTTTTCATCTTTGCCGGCTATAAACAATCTCTTAAAGTTTTCATTATAGTCTCCAATTAGTTTAGTTGGAACATCTTTAGCTTCAAACTTAGTGTTGCCAAACCATTTTCTTTGGTCTTCTTTTAGTAATTCGTTACATATTTCCATTGAATTAAATGTAGCATCATTAAGAGTTTTTTCTCTATTACCAAAATTGTTATGATATAATCCAAGCCTTATTTTTTGTTCTTCTTCGCTAAACTCTCCAGCTTGGTTTTTTGCAATTTTAATTGCTTCATTAACAGGAAGATCAGGGTTGCTTTTTAATATAGAACTATATATATTGGCAGTTAATCTAGCTTTTTCGCTAACTTTTTCAAGAAATTTTGCATCAGGTATATCTTTATATTCATTGAGAACTTGAACTGCATTGTTTGCTGCCATTCCATTTCCATAGGTGATCCAATCATTTAACTCTGAACCAAAACCACTGCGGCTATCATTAACATGATAATGAACAGCAGCTTGCTCTAATGTAGTTAAATCGCGACCAAGTTTTGATTTAACCTTATCTATTTGCCTTTGTGTATAATTAACTATTTCTCCTCTAGTAAATCTAGTACCTAGATGTCTTCCGTTTTTTATAGAATTGCCTATTTGAATTTCAGATAATAATAATTTTTTATATCTCTTGTCTCCAACGCTTTGCAGTTGGTTATATTTAGCCCAATTAGAAGAACCTATGTCGCTAGAAAATTTAACTATATCGTCAGCACTTAAACTGCCTTCCTTTTTTTTAATATTCATTGCTAACAAGTTAGCGTCTTTATCTAAATTTTGTTCTGAGGCATTATTGAGTATTGTTTTGTCAATCTGATTAACCACAGATTGATGCATTTCTTTTGACATGCCTTCTGGCTTTTCATCTGAGTACTCTTTCCTATAATCCCATGCCTCTTTTTCGCCTTTTTTGTTTAAAATATCTTCAACGTTAACCTGCTGTAACGCTGATTGATACCCAACAAAAAATGCATCTCTTTGCACCTGTGCTTGTTTATGAGTTAAAATTCCATTTTTTTCAGAATTATCGATAATATCTAATGAATCTTTTAAATTACGAGCAGCAGAGTCTTTGTGTCCACTAATACCATCATCTATTATTCCTTTTAAATTTTGTTCTAACGCCTTATGGACATTAAACCTAGTATCATTTAGTGATTGTTTAATAAATTTATTGGACAATTTATAATACTTGTTGCTATAGTTTTGAAACAAATGATGTTTAAGTTTTGCGCGAACATTGCTTGGCGCATCGTTTATCATTTTTTCTAATAGAGGAATAGTATTTTTTTGAAGTAAATCAAACGAGTTGCTGTTTATCTTTCCATTACTTACATTTCTATATTGTTCATTTATTAAACTATCTCCAGAGTATAAGAATCCAACATAAGCCTCTTCTTCAAACGCTTTAACAAAATGCTTATCTGACTCAGTAAATGCAGGTAGTAATTGCCTGCCAGGATTTCTTATAGCTTCTTCTTGTCCTCTGATTGTAGACAATTGATTAGCAGCATCTTGAGCAATAGATGCTCCAATTTCACCAATCCAAGCCGTGCCTTGAGCTGAGTTGCTAATAGATTGAGCAACATTACTATAAGTTTGTGCTATACCACCAACACCTTGGCTTGGCTCAACTGCATGTCTGTTTTTTTTGTATTCAGGTAAATCAGCCATTTAACAATCCTTGTTATGTTTCCATTAACCATTCAAACCGCTAGTGCTTCTTCTGCCTAATGTTCTCCATGAATCACTAACATTAGTGCCAGTCATCCATGCTCCTCTTCTTCCAACACCGCCAGACAAGCCACCGCCAGTTTGCCAGTTCCCATTGCTAATACTTTGTAAATTATCATTAATGTTATTGCCACCACCAGAGCCAAACGAACCTAATGAACCTAATGAATTACCGGAAAACATATTCATAGCTTGCGACATTAACTTGCCATATCGTTCAGATTTTCTAGTAGATACGTCTAATTCCATCCTAGAACCTTCCATTGATAATAACGTTTTATTAACATTTGTATAATGCTGTTTAAAACCCATCGCCAATTTTCTAGCGTTTTCATCTTCATTAAACAAATTAATAGAATTCTGCCCAATAAAAAAGTTAGACCCCTGTGATGATGATTGACCACGAGCTGCAAAAATAGCACGCTGAGTAGACATGATGTCGCGCAATCTATCTGTATTATATAAACTCTCTTGTGAACTGGCCAACTGCTCTTGTTGCATTTTTAAATCTAGTTCACGCTGTTGCATCTGCAACCCTTGCATACTAAATTGTAAACCCTGTTTATCAAGTTTGTTTGCTTTTTTGGCTTGCCAAATGTTTGCAGCTAATCCAGCGGCTTGTGCGGCTAACAGTATATATTGAAGCATTCTTAATCCTTTAATAACTATATATTAATTATATATCAATTATATAACTTAATCCCGTTATTGTCATTGCTAGCGGTTGATTTTGCGAAATAATCAAATCAGAACTTACAACCCCGCTCCATCCTTCCATCGGCGCATAGTTAAATACCCCTAACCCATTTATGTCAGCAGCTCCGCCTATCACTACTTGATTTAATGTTTGTGTTGGTATGCCATATCCTTGCACTGTAGCGCCTGCAGTATTGTAATAGCTAATATACAACGTTCTTATATGAGTAGGACTGAAGAGCATTCCTGGCATTTCAGGTATTACAGGTGGCAAAGGAATCAATGTTGAAGTATAGGACAATCCTAACTTTATAACATTAGATGGTCGCTCAACAGTTACACGATTGGCAAACACAGTCCTTGGTTGCAACACATTACCATCACCAATTACCTGTACTACCTGACCATTTAAATAGCCACCAGCAACATTACCAGTTGCAACTGTTATGCTGGTAGTATTAGGCGGGCTAGTATATTGATACGACATGTCAGTATAATAATTAAAATTAACCTCTTCCATAAACAACTTATGCACTTCATCGTAAATTGTAATAGAGTAATTACTACCAATGGTGCTTGGAACAAATACATTTATATTAGCAGCAGCATCAGCAAGCGAACCAAAAATACATACCTTATTTGCTTCAATAGCTTTGATGTAATAAAAATTATTTCCCATGGCAGGGTTAGTTATAGGCATTGCAGAGTTTGCACCATTAAGAATAAATGCACACCTGTATACTGAATTAATAGTTAAATTATTGTTGGGAGATGTGACAAACGATTTGTCAGATGCTCTTATACCTATAAAAGTTATCGATGTTCCAATTCTTGGTTGCAAAACAACTCTATCTACTAAAAACCACACTCTGTTTTGCGATGATGCAACCTTTCTATATAAAGACGGCATCGTTACTGATTCATTGTTTTGGCCAGCAACTAGATGGGTGTTGGTATTAATTAATGAAAAAGCTAATATATCTTCTTCTTTTAAGGTTTGTAATACACATCCAGTTCCGTCGCTATTAATAAATATCACGTAAAAACCATCTAGATATTTAGGTTCAGAAAATGCTGTCATATCTACAGGATTTCTAACTAGCGTACTTGCAGCAATACTAACACTGCTGGTAACATAATTGCCTTGAATAAAATCCCAAGTCATAGTTATAATATTGTTGCCGCTAGTATCGACAAAAAACACTTGATTATCTATATAGACTGGCGACAATTTGCCAACTCCGAATTTGTTGTGTTCTACTAACATATAAGTAGACGGAGTTATTATTTGTTCATTTTGAATTGAAGTTGAATAATTGGCTTTGTTTGTATGTATTAACAAAGAACGAGCAGAAGTTATTGATTGAATATATCCACCAGAACCACCAGCAGGATAAGAGCTAATCCCGTCGTCTGCGTTTGTTTCTACACCATCATCAAAATCATAAGTATTATTTATTACTGATAACCATTGCCCGTTTGGAATTTCTCTAGTGTTAGCATATATCATTCTGTTTTGATAGTATGATGAACATTTAGGCCACCCTCTATTGTTAGACCAAGCAGGCTCACCAATAAATGCCATATCTCCAGTTATAGTTACTACCCCACCGTCGCTGTCAGCAATAAATGGCTTTAAGGTAACACCATATATTACAGTAGGGCTTACAAAACCTCTAATTCTTAATACCCCACCGTTACCAGCAAAAATACCGCCAACCAACGCTTGTGTAAAGCCTGAATACCCAGTGGCAGTCACGATAACAGGTGTGGCACCAACGCTTTGAGCCGCGCTCACTGTAAATTTTATACTAGAACTAAAATAATCTGCATTAAAATCATACGTAGGTTTATTCACAAAATTAATAGGCTGCATTATCCAAACATTAACTATATACATCGATAAAATATTAGCTGCCTGAGGCAATATTTTGTAAGAGTTAGTTAATGCAGCTGCGTCCTCAGGAGTGCTAAATACTTGAAATGTAATAGTAGTAGCTTGCGGTGGCGGCGCGGTAAAACTACGAATATTCATAAAATAAGTTCTGCCAACAAACATTTGAGGCGATGTTTTTGGCATTATATCAGTAGGGTTAGTCCCAAACCTTATAGGTAAAACTGTACCTATCTTTAAACCTACAGGCAAAAAATTTAAAATGTTTGGTGGGTTTGGAGCAGGAGCACTAACAGTAAAAACACCTGAATCAACATTATAAGTTACACCATTAAGAGCGACCGAATCTTGGCGTTTTAAAATTTGCGGAGCATGATAACCATCGGTTATTATTACTCTATCTGCTACTTGGCTGAAACGTAAATTAGGTATATCTTCTTTAGCGTAAATAAGATTATTAATAGTAATTACTTTAAACCCTTCCAAGTATATTGTTAATTTTTGGGTCTCCCATAACAATAAATAAGTCACATCATCATAGGACATTGCGTACAATTCGACATTAGTATAATCTACAGCAGCAGTATTACATACATCTATAACCTCAGTGCCCCACCGTCTCGTTACACCACCTTGTGGTATACAAATACAATTGGTAATTTGTTTAGCAGCTTTGTAATAATTTGGCCAGTCCGTACGAACTTGAACGCGCGGATCTAATTGCCCACGAGTAAAATTAACTTGATCACATTTTACACTTGTTGGAGCAGCCATATATCGCCACTCCCTTTAGCCTGAAGCAAAGGTTGATACAAATCTTGCAGCCACCATAGGCTGAGATTTTAATGACGTTTGTGGGCGGTTTTGCGCATCAGCAGCTTGCGCTATTGATAACTCAATTACCCTTCTTCTATCTAATTCTTGTGTATAAGATGGAATTTGTGCATTGCTTACCGCTAAATAACACGCTAACTCATAGCAAAAATATTTAACGAAATAAGCAGGCAATGCAGTTTCAGTTGGTAAAAAAACATATTCCAAATACAATGGCTGGCCAGAATTGTCAAACCCTGAATATAATTGTGCATCTTGATATATCTCGAAATCATATGTCTGAGGCCAGAGATGAACGAGCTTAAGATAGTCAGGTGGTAAAGCATATGCATATGTCCAATAGCCCCCAATCGGAGCTGTTTCAAGTTTTTGCAGTATTGTAATCTTAGTAGCAAAGCGCCAAAAGCTGGTTGACATTGCCGCCATTAGCAACAAGTCAAAAGCTTGATCGGCACTATTTACTATGTCTGATTGTTGAAATAAGGATGTAATAGGCTTTCTACCCATAAGAGTTAGAGCATAAGAGATTATCTGCACTCTATTGAAAGCCATATCACATTACATCCCTGTTGTTACATTATTGGGAAAAAGTCGCATAAAGCAGTAACTTTTAATAGTTTATTGCCCGCAGCGAATGCTGTAGCAGTTGTTAATTGTATTGCTTTAGCTATACCATTAGTCATACTGTTTGTTGGACTAAGCGCTAATGCATTTTGAGCACCAGCTCCAGTCAACAAAGCAGCTGCCAATGAAGAGGCTGCAATTCCAGTAACGTTAGTACCGTCAGAATATTGTAAAGTAATATTAGCTCCGCCAGTGTAAACAGTAGAAGTAGTTACGTTTGGATCGTTAAATCCGTTAGCAACAACACTACCAAGTGTAACAAAATAATTAGAAAATGCAGGAACCAGTGTTACCGCTGTAGCGTTTAATGCTAAAATTTGTGCAGCAGTTAAGGCAATCGAAACAACACCAGATGAAACTATAATTAAGTTCACTCTTTTGCTAACGCCTGGATCGGCAATATAATCAACCCTGTAAGTTAATAGTAGTCGATCTACATAACTGTATGCTTTAATTAAATCACCAACTTGTAAATCATAAGCAACAGCATCAAAGTACCCTGGCATTGAGATCACATTATGACTATCGCCAGCAGCAGTAGCAGCAGCGCCTCCAGCAACTCCACCAGTCCATGTTTTAGAAAAATAGTTATATTCTCTAAAGCATCCTGCAACATCTGTAAGTAAAGGGGTTTTGCTGCTATCTACTTTAACTGAGTCTTGTACGTTTACAATTTCTTCATTAGCAGATTTAGAAACTCTTGCGAAATTTTGTATTTGAAATGCCATTTTATTCCCTCCATGGAATGTGTTTAAAATGTTAAATATGGATATAAAGTATAGTTTACGGTTAATCTTAGTTTTTGCGTTCCAGTTGTTCCAGGGGTGTTTGTACACGTTAAATATACACCACATCCTTGTACTGCATCATATTGAAAATAATTAGTTATATCAGACATGCCACCAACTTGTATAGCTATCGATCCCCTACCATCTAATAAACTGCTATCGAGATTGTCAGCAATACTAGCAGTCGTAAGAAAAGCGGGTGTAGCGCCATTTAAAGAATAATATCCCAAATAAGGGAAACAGGTAGCATATGTAGCACCAGCGCTTGATTGCATGATTACATTGTTTATTACTATAATATAATTGGGAATACCAGAAATTAACGGTATCGGCACGGTGTTCATGTGTGCTATTTGATTTGCAGTAATTGTTGGACTAACGTACGTATAATAATTTCCGTTAATCATACTAATTTGCACTAGAGGATTAGAGGAATTGATTGCACTTACTTGATACGTTACATAACTATTATCTGCAGCACTACGCACATTAATAATATCTCCCACTTGCAAATCATTAACTACCTGGTCAAAATAACCTGAATTAGTAGCAGAACCACCGCCAGTTGGCCATGTAAATATTTGTGCTTGCGTATCCCCAGTAGCAACTGCTTGTGAGCTACCTACAGTAGGAGTCGGGTAAGTTTTAGAAATATAATTGTAAGCTCTAAAACATCCTCTCGAATCAACCTTATAAGGAGTATGAGGGAAAACTGTGGTGTTTACCAAGCTTGTATCTACTAAGTCTGTAATTTCTTCGTTAAAAGATACAGAAACTCTAGCAAAGTTTTGTAGTTGAAATCCTACCACTTAATTGTCCTCCATGACAATATAAACATCCTTTTATCTTATACATTATAGTATATTTATGTCCTTACTTCTATATTTTACAAATTTATTAGGTTATTAGAAACATTACAAAATAGGCCAGAGTAATTATTAGTACTAAATGTTTGGGCAGAACTAGAACCATTAATCAAATAAGGGCTAGTTGAGGTTATTGATAGTTTTGCTGTACCCATAGCTCCTCCCATGTCTTTAATTCTAAAACATTGCCCACTGGCAAATGATGAGGGCAAAGAAAAATTCCCTACAATACTACGATAAGCGTTTGTTTGGAACGCATATAAGTCTACGTTACTCTTAAGAGGTATAACATTAGACGGTAACTGTTCAAGCGTCCAGCATGGATAAGGCTGTTGAAGAGGACCATAAGTTCCTTGCCAAGGGTTGCCAGCAGTAGCATAATAAGTTAGTTTGTATGTAGAATTATTATAAATTCCATAAGAACTCGTTGCACTGTTGTTTGCATAAAACAAATTATTCTCTAGCGAATTAAAACCTATGCTAAGTAAAGTAAACTGAGAATTACCCACGACCTGTATATATATGATTTGACTTCCGTTGCCAGATAAATAAGGAAGATTTAATGTATTGTAATCGCTTGGCAGATTATCACTATCAACAACATAACAATCGTAATTAGAAGATATATTATAATTTAGAGGAGAACCTGTAAAAGATGTGATATTTAAAAACATTAAAGAACAAATCCTTAGGTTGGACGGCACAGGCGTGTTCCACCCAAGAGTTCCTGCATTATCAGAAGCAGTAAGAATTTGCCCTGTTGTCCCTACTGTGGACGGGAAAGTGTATAGTCCAGCTGATTTAGAATTGTAATTTGTTACAAAAGAATCTATTTGTGCGTGGGTGTTAGTTCCTACGTGGGACAAATTTAAATGGTTTACTGTTTGCCAAGTAGCTGCGGTACTGCTTGTTGCCATCAACGCTTGATTAGCTCCTGGTGCATTTGCCCCGCTTACACTAACAGTTGTGGTTAGCGATTGTAATCCAGTAGCAGTACTACTGCCTCCGCCACCACCGCTTGACGGGGTAGTCCATGATAACGAATTAACACCAGACACTGCTGAGGATACCGTTAACACCTGCCCAGTAGAGCCAATTGTAGAGGGTAAAACATATAAAGATGAAGCAGACAAAGATGGTGTTTGTAACGTAATATTATAAGAACCGTTTACTAAAACTAAATTGCCTGATAATTGCAAATTGGTGTTGTTAACCCAAGATGTGCCGTTAAATTGTAGCACTTGATTGTTTGCTGCTCCATTTATTGCTACATCACTAAGATGTCTGCTACTTAAGCCTATTGTGGTGTTTTCCCATTTAAGAGTGCTTCCACCAACAAAAGCTAAAAGCTGTTTGTCTGCAGCGCTTGTAATAAGAGTGTCAACTGTTAAACCAGACAAAGCAGTTGTTGCAGCTACACTAATGGTTTTGTTAGTGTCGCTAAATGTAACTCCGTTGAATGTGTAAGGAGTCCAAGCGGAAGAACTGAGATTATAAACTAACACTTGATCGTTTGTTACACCAGAAGTGCTGCAGTCAGATAATGCAGATAGGCTTTGTGTTTTCCAACCCATAGTCCCATTGTTGTCACTTAAGACTAATGATTGATTTATTGCACCTATAGTTGATGGAAGTGTAAAGTTTATTGAAGCAGATAATGTTGATAGGGCGCTTAAAGTAATAACATTGTTGTTTGCTGTAATATTAAGGTTGGTAGCTGTTACATTATTTGCGGTTACATCACCAGCATTCCACGTTCCTATAGATATGTTGCCGAGGGTGTGTATTGTTGTTTGACCAATATAAGTAGAAGCTATATCGACTGTTTGCGAAACTGAACCCTCAACACTAATTCGGTCAGTTGTACCAGATATAGGGACAGCCCCACCACCACCAACAGCAGAGATGATAACAGAACCGCTGTTATCATCTACAGTTAAAGTTATACCATCGCCAGATTTTATTTGTTCTTGTATGCTATTATAAAACGCCATAAATTTCCCTTTATAAAGCTATGAAATTACCACCAATAAATAATAATTGTCTATTTAATCCATTTGTTGCATATGATTTTGTTGAAGCTCCGTCTACAGTAGAACCATCATAACTGGTCACACTTATTGTTGTTGTGCTGAGATTATTTCCTACATCATAAAAACGTATAACTTGACCGATATATTTACAAAAGATTTTAATTTATTATATACTGATCAGATCATTATAAAGTGAATTATAAACATATCGTTTTACAAGTCCAGCAGTATTTAATGTAACTATACTAGTTTTATCAACAGTTGATGAATCAATTCTTTGTAATCTTAATTGAGTGATATTTAACGTTCCATTGTAATCTTTAAACATTATTTGTTGTCCGTTTACCATACCATGAGGCATTTCTACTGTTCCAACACAAGAATATGTCATGTTTGTTAGTAATATATAACAATCAATATTATTAGTTAACGGTATTGCATTTGTATAATATGGTGTCATCGTGTAACTTGGGTAATTACTACCAAAAGGATTTCCTGCTGTAGCATAATAAGTAAGTGCGTATGTTGTATTAACATTAAGAACAGTACCAACAGCTGAACCTGTTGCATTAGCTGTATAAATCCAATTTAATGATCCAAACTTAACAATTGTATTATTTGTCTGATTGCCAACAACTTGAAGATAAAACT
>CAIVQA010000012.1 GCA_903907935.1 uncultured Francisellaceae bacterium | reverse complement strand
GCTAAGCCATAATCACTAATTTTTGCTGTAAAATCTTCTTTTAATAATACGTTAAGACTTTTAATATCTCTATGAATTATTTTATTATGATGTAAAAATTCTAACCCAATAACAACATCTTTTGCTATCTTTTCTTTTTGTAGCCAAGTTAAAGTTTGACTTCCCCTCAATACATTATACAAACTCCCCATAGAGCATAACTCCATTACCAAACTGTATGGTTGTTCATAACATACACCATGTAATAACACTAATTGCGGACATTTTGGGCTAAGTTGTAACATAATTAAAGCTTCTTTTCTAAATTCTTCTATTACTGCTTGAGGAACTTCTCCAAAAATTTTAAGTTCTTTTATAGCAACAGAGGTATACCTATATTTTCCTTGGTACACTATTCCATATCCACCTTCCCCAAGCTTTTTTTCTTTGGTTAACTCTTCTCTGGAAATTTCTATGTTTGGAGAACCTAATTTAATAGCTTTCATAAAAACATCTCCTCCTTACAATGGATAAAGTTAATAAAATAATTTTAATACTTGAATGCAAAATAATTATTTCTAAAATTAACTTTGCTGATTGCTGATTGCTGATTGCTGATTGCTGATTGCTGATTGCTGATTGCTGATTGCTGATTGCTGATTGCTGATTGCTGATTGCTGATTGCTGATTGCTGATTGCTGATTGCTGATTTTATGAGTATCTTTAACATATCTTTAATACCATGAATATAAATTAACATATCACAAATTTTTCTTGACTTCAAGTAAATGTATAGGGCCACCCTAAATTGCACTTATTGTTAAAATAAAAATTATTATTGTAAATTAAAAATTGGATAGGTGAAAGTAGGTTTGGTTGTTTTTTTGGGATTATTTAGCGCCAGAATTTTTCAAAAATATTTCTTCAAAAGCGTTTGACTCAACAAACCACATATGTAATATTAAATTAAGGTTTTATGAGAATTTCAATAAAAATCGAGGGAATTGTAGTTATTAAGATTTAATTGCCAAAAGATTTAGTGTTTTTAATAAGATTAAAGTACTAACAAAAATTATACAAAAAAATTAGATAACTGCCGCTTATAAATAATGAAAGTGTCACAAAAGCAATATGTTTGGCCAGATAACGTTGTGATTAAAGTGCTTAAATGGAGGTGTAATTGTTATTATGTAAGGAAATGTTGCGATTCTATTTGACACCTAAAATGGTGGGTTTTGAATAACGGTATCTTTTAAGCAAAAAGATAATGCTTTAGGCAGAAAAAAGGGGGTTATATGATTGATGTTTATGTTTATTTTCAGGGAGACATTAAGATTGATGAAAGTTTATATTCAACATTTTGTGATGTTAAAAATAAATTAGGGTATAAGTGTAGTGGGACTATAAAAATTATTGATGTTATGCCAGATGGAACCGTATATCCCAAAGAAACTTGGAGCATAGCCAAAAAACATTCTGATATTCAGAGCTGGAATTTGTTAGTAAATGGTAAATTAGGTAATTGCGATGATGAAAAAACTCTAACGAAATGCGTAAATGAGTGTGTTAATGCAGTGTTTCAATGGAGAACAAGTGGTTACAGAGGAAAAGTAATGATTGATGTTGAACCAACAGAAGATCTATATGTAAAAACAGTGGCATCTTTCCTCTCCAAAATTTTAACCAAGCTAGGAACTTCAGAGATACAGGTTGGTGCTTATGTATCAGGTCATGTAATTAGTTTGTTAAATACAAAGCCAAATGCATCTTTATGGAGCAATTTAATAACTGCTTTAAATTTATCTAGTAATGAATTAGATTTACCTTGTTATAGTGATTGTGGTGATAGCACGCAACTTGCTGGTATTATTACAAACCTTGGAAAATTAAATATTAAAGTTAATCCGATAATTGGTATTAGCGGTAACGAAAGTCGAGGTTTGAAAAAAACCACTGAATTGTTAACAAGGTTGCAATCAGTTAAAGATAATATTGATAGGCTAGTTTTATTTCAAGTTGGGTTTGGCGTTGTTATTGATGATAAAGTTTTAAATGCAATAAAAGGATACTGCAATGATGTACACTATCATGATCGTTGTAGCTCATATCAGTCTAGCAAACCTAATCCTTTTAGCTAAAATTAGTTCTTGACATATTTTATTGCCCCAAATTTGGGGCAATAAAAATCATGGGTACTGTTTGCAAAAACCAATCTGTTTCCGTGATAATACCCTAAAATTACTAAAAATTAGTGAAATTGTCATGAAACAAGAAAGTAAGTTGTTTAAATGGAAGTATTTTTCAGGTTGGATGCTAAGTGACACTCGTAATAAAAAAGCAGCTAAAAAATTTTTCAAGAAAACACTTTCTAATAAAAGTATAACTAAGCCTTCAGTAGTTAATGTCGATAAAAATCCTGCTTTCGTACCAGCTCATGCTGAATTACAAAAATCCGGTGACTTAGATCCAGACACAAAACTACGACGAGTGAAATATTTAAATAATAGTGTAGAAAACGATCATAAGTTTATTAAATCTAAATCTCGTTACCGCCAATGGTACCAAAATTTTGAAACTGCTGGAGCTACAATAGATGCTATAGAAAAATTATGCGCATGGTTCAAAAACACCCTGTTTCCCAAAGAATTTGGATGCGTAAGGCCACTTAACTAACGACCTTGATTTTTTTTCAGATACAGGCATCCCAATTTTAGTAATTTTATTTAGAACTAGACAAGCAACTCTTGATTCTACTTTTTGGGCAGGCAGATTTCTACTATATAAATAATCTCCAATAATTTTTTTGTAACGAAATATTGCAGTTTCGACTAATGCACTATAATTATAATCTTAATAGCTTTGCTAACGATATTTACCATATTCCTCAACAAATAAAATGTTATGATCTCTTGGCGTTAGTGTGGTTTGATAATTTACAGATAATGTCGCATCTTTCCTTGGTGGTATTGCTTTTACAACAGCATTATTATTTTTAGTGGTTTTATCAATGGCTTCATAAGTGCTATCTGTATCATAAGCTGTATCTGCTGATACCGGGGTGTCCCTACATATGCGGAGAAAAATTACCTAGACTTTCCTTAAACTTCATTTGACAAATATCCTGTTAAAATCAATCTATTTTACAACAAATCTTGCTAGATTTCATAGTATAATTTTCTATGAAATTAAACTGGCTTAAAGGCCTGGTCTTGGCTTAGTTGCTAGCTTAGCTCTCTTTTCTGGAGGCAATAGTGCTTTTAATTCTGCTATTTCTTTTTCATAAGCAAGCTTTTCTTCTTCTCTAGCCTTAGCTTCTGCTGCCGCCTTAGCCTCTGCTGCTTTTACTCTTTCTTTTGGATCCCCTTCTTTTTTTGCATTATTTAAAAGTGTTTTTGCATCGCTTTCTGTTAAAAGTATAGTATTACTTCCTTGTTTTAAGGTATCACATTGTTGTTTAAGATAGCTTAATGCTATCTCAATTCCATCATCACCAATACTAAATAATTGATTTATATAAGAACTATAAATATATTTTTTAACAATATCTTTGCTAGATGGATCAACAAGCTCTAAAAATTGTTTTTTCATTTTTTTGATTGAATGCATATAATTAAATGCCCATGATATCGCTTGTAAAGATATTGTTTCTCGTGCAAATCCAGTATCTTGAGAATCTTCACTGGAATCATCGTTTAATGTACTTCTTTTTTCTGCAATTTTCAACACTTGGTTAATTGTTAATATAAATTTTTTAAGCCCTTCCTCTCCTTGACTATGCTTCAACTTGCTTTCAAGCATTAAAGTAAGTGCTGCATTAATTTGTTGTATTTCTTTGCTTTCCTTAATTATTTTCTCTGCATTATCTTTAAACCATTGTCTAATAAATTTACCCAGACCAATACCGTTACCTTCGTGTAGATAAACAATTACATCGTCACCAACTTCTTCACCATGCTTATTTTTCACTTTGCCAAGATTAATACTATCAATCGTAACCGTGTGGAATATCTGTTGCATTATTATACCTTCATTAATGTCACCACTTGTTTTAACACTATCTTTAAATTTTTGTGGAAAAAAATTTTCGAACCATTCTTTTGGCGTTGTAGCGCTTTTCCCTCTGTTAAAATAATGTTTAAGATGGAATAGGTTACTCAAATTATTGTAACAAACATCAAAAAACCATCTGGTGCCCTTTATTTTGTTATTATCCTTGGAATCTCTCTTAAGATATTGGTTTATCTGTGCTTTCAAGCTAGGATTATCCGGATCTTCACCCATAAAAGCTTTGGCAAAAGTATCATTTTTATAGTCATTTAAATAATTTAACAAAATCTTTTGTTTTTCGGTAATGCGCTCTCGCGGAAAAACATGGTCAATATCAAATGCCAACCTGGTATCTGTTTGTAGGCTTGCGCAACAAAAAGCAATTGTAGATTTTTTATCATCAAGCATCTCTTTCAACAAAGCTTCTTTGGTGGGTTCAACCTTTTGTCCACCATCTTGATGCGTAAAAAATTTGCCTTCAGATGGTACATTATCCAGCAAATTATACATAGATTTTTGGAATTTTACTGTAGGTAAAAAAATCAACTCTGCCAATAGAGTTTTTGCCATTTTTAAACCTAATTCCTCAATTTTTGTTGGCATTCAATACCCCATTATAGTTTTTTATATATAAGTATAATCAAACAGTTTATTCTTTATTGAATTAAGCTAAAGTAAGAACAAATTTATTGTTTTTTATTAGAATTATTAGTTATTTTTATATAATATATTTTTTTAACATCTATTTGTTAATTTAATCAAACAACATTAGTTAGGCATAGCCACTTTTTTGCCACTCTGTTGCACAAAGATTTAAAGTTAGGTAACATTGTTTGCTGATGAATGGGAAGCATTACAGACAGCTTTACAGAACTTGCCGGAAAGCACCTCTAAGAACCAGCGCTACAAAACCAGAACCCAGTTATTATTTGCGCTGTTATATTTATTAGGATTAAGAATACATGAAGTAACTCAAGCTACCTGGGGTTCATTTAGAAAATTAAACGGCAACTGGTGGTTTTTTGTAAAAGGCAAAGGTGGCAAACTTGGGCATGTGCCGGTTAATGATCAATTACTTTCAATTATTAAAATTTATAGATTGTCACTTAATAAAACTGCATTGCCTGAAGAAGATGATCTAGAACCGATATTAGCTTGGCCAAAAACTAAAAAACCATTGAGTGTTAGGCAGTTATTCTCCAATGTTAAGGATATAGGCAAGTTGGCGGCTAAAAAATTTAAAATAAATCCGCAAAAAAGACAGAAGTTAGAAAGTTTATCACCGCATTGGTTAAGACATCTATCAGCATCGCATCAAGACTTAGTGGGGATTTCAGGAACAATGATCCAGGCGAACCATAGACATGAATCCTACTATAGTACTACGCAAATTTATTTACATGCGCCTGACGAACTGCGGGCACAAGAGATGCAAAAGTTGCATATGGTAATTAACCCAAAACTATATCCTAAAAAAGAAGCTGTTGTGTTTGCTAATACGGCCTGGCCCCATTTGCTAATTTAATTTGGCTCCACCCTAGTCAATAAAACCTTCTCAGAATTATTATGTTATTTTTGAAACTAATAATTCTTGGAGGTAATGAGGTGACTAAAGTGGAACTATT
>CAIVQA010000011.1 GCA_903907935.1 uncultured Francisellaceae bacterium | reverse complement strand
TTATACTTAAATTAATAGGAATGGAAGCCAAACATATGAAAAAAATTTCTAAGATACTCTGTGGAATTTTCTGCACAATGTTAACTACAACATATGCTGCTAATGCAACTCCAGTTAAGGAACACAACAATTATTTTCCAGATATTTCTTTAGGGGTTAATGCTTTGGTTAATACCATGAAATTTAAAGAAGGATATGGTGATAATTTATTTGCTAAACATGCAGGAGGGGTTAATGTTTTTGCTCAAGCTTTTCCGCATAAAAATTTTGGATTGGAGCTTGGGTTTGAGGGGTATGCTAATAGATCGAGGGTGGCTTTTGTCGGTACTGGTGCAAGATTAGCCAATGTATTTACAGTTCAGAATGGGAATTTTTTTGTAGTAAGCTCCAAGATAAAGCAATGGTACGTTCCATTAACCGTAGTAGGGAAGATAAATATAAAAGATAATTACTTTATAGCATTAGGTCCAGGTATAAGTTTATCTGGATTAAAAGCTTCATTTAAATATCTTGGAGATCAGGGTGGGCATGTTAATGGAGGAACTGATAATTTCTCCAAGACTAAAGTTATTCCTATATTGAAGATGATGTTTGGGTATAAATTTAATAATATTGGTATTCAAGCATTAGCTAGCTGGAAAAATACTTCTAAATTTAAAAAAATAGTTAGCCCAGATTTTTATTATGTTAATAATGCCGCAATTTATCCTAAAAATAGTTTTAATTATGGTATAGGGATAGAATATTTTTTATAATTTAAATAAAATTTATCTCATTTTATTGTAGAAGTCATATTTTGAACATCCGTGTTCAAAATATATATAAAAGAGAGAGTTCTTATCTTTTCTTCCATCCACCGCCAGCATTGGCTTGCCGTTCACGTCCGTCATCATGAGGAGCAACAGCAGGAGCACGAGGCGCAGCAGCAGCCGCAAGAGCAGCAGCTAATTGAGCCTGTAAATTTGCGATTTGAAGAGCATCAGCTCTATTTTGACGTTCAGCTGCTTCTTTTGCTGCTCTTTCTCGTAGTAGATTTGCATTTGATGTATGTAGTTGATTTCTTAAATCACCTATAATACCATCACGCTCTCCAAGTAGTTTTCTAGCCTCTACATCTAAACGTTGCAGCCGTTCTTCAGCCTTCTTGGTCCGAGCTTCTGCCTCAGCACGCAGTCTATCTTGTTCTCTTGCATAACCTTCAGCGCGTTCGCGAGCTTTTTCGCTAGCGTGCAATTGTTGCGTCAAAGATTCGATTTTTCCTGTAGAAGCATCAGCGCGAGCTGTAACATCATCAAGCTGTCTCCTCAGTGCTTCTTTTTCAGTTTCAGCAACACGGAGCTTACTTATCAACTCATTATTCTGTGCTCTAATATCTGCAATGGTATGATGAGCTGCTTTTAATTCAGTTGCTTGTGCTTCAATGGTAGCTCGAGCTTCCTCTAAAGACTTTGTTTGCTTTGCAAGTTCACGACGGGCTGTATCTAACTCCCTTGCGTGTGCTGCAATAGTAAGACGATCATTTTCTAATGCTTCTGCTTGCGCTGCAATAGTATGTTGAGCTTGCATTAATTCTTTTTGTAAATTTTCTATTACAGTTTTATCCTGTGCATTAATGCGTTGAGCTTGAGTTAATTGCTCTGTTAGAGATTCAATTTTACTTTGAGCTTGCTCTAATTGTTCTTCTTTAAGAGCATTGGTACGAATAGCTGTCTCTAATTCTCTTGCTTGTGTTGTAAGGCTGTGTTTAGCTTGCTCTAATTCAAGTCTTAATTTCTCTATAAGAGCTTTAGCATCTGTATTGGCAAGATGAGCTTGCCTTAATTCTTCCATTTTTGCTTGAAGGGTAACACGAGCTTCCTCTAATTCTTGTGTGCCAGTTGCATTGGTACGACGGGCTTGTTCTAAAGCTGTTTTTAAGTCAGCTATTTCAGCTTTAGTATCTGCAATGGTACTATGAGCTTGCCTTAATTCTTCTGCTTGAGTTGTATTGGTACTATGAGCTCGTCTTAATTGATCATTTAATTCTTCTATCCGAGCTTCAGCATCATGAACTTGTTGAGTAGCAATTTGAATCCTTTGTGCTAAACCTTCAGTTGCTGCTTCAGCAGTTTGACGGGCTTGTGTTAAATCTTGCATATATCTCATTAAATCATCTATAGTGGCACCATTTCTTAACCCCATCTGTTGAGCTAGTCTAAGTGCTCTATCTAGTCTTCCTGATATTGCAGTGAACAGATCTGCAGTCATTCTTTTAACATCTTTATCAGGGTGGGTTGTTAATGTCTTAAAATAACTGGATGTGGTATCAATTCCTGGAAGAAATTGGAACAATGAATAACGACCACTTACTTGTTCATCGGTCGATTCTCTACGAGGAACCGTAGGTGTTGTTGCAGATGCAGAACGAGATCTTAAATGACGATCTTCTGCTGCTGGAGCTTGAGTACTGAAAAGTCTTCTAGAAGCTGATGGACTAGAGCTTCTGCCGCTACTACTGCTTTGGCCAACACTGTTGCCAGTACTTGGTGGAGTTGGAGGAGTTGTTCTAAGCGGGGTAGGAGTAGTATACGGTGATGGTGTAACAGGTTGTTTGTCTTTTTTTGGTGTTGCTTTTTTCATAATCTTCTCCCCACTTACATTTATTTTTATAATTATCTAAATATAAGTTTAGAAACTTTTTGAACTATAGTCAAATTGGTTTTTGCGTGCAGGTAAGAGTTATCAAGAAACTTCAGCTTTCTGCCAGGTAAAAATATCTATGTATAAGCGAATATACACTCTTCTCTTTTAATAGAAGATAGATTGTATGTTATAGGTGATTTTTACTGTATGTGTATGTGCAAAAAAAAATCTATAAATTAAGATTTTGATTATTACTTATTGGGTAATCCCCAATTCAATTAATTTTATTTCGCAGGCTTTTGCATCAGTAAATTGAAAACTTTGCATTCCAACAGATAAGGCTCCTTCTACGTTAATTATGGAATCATCAATAAAAACAGATTCGGCTGGATTAAGTGCGTACTGATCTAATAAATATCTATAAATTTTTTGATCTGGTTTTAAAATTCCTATTTCAGCTGATACAACAATGCCATTAAAATAATGTAAAAAGTTTGAATGAACGCGATGGTATTCAATAAACTCTTTAATATTGTCGGTTATTGAATAAAGAGGGATTTTTAAATGATATAGTTTTTGTAATAGTTCCAAACTACCTGGGATTGGTGTTTGAGATGTTGTAAGTTCAAGCATTAATTTTTTAGATTGTTCTTTAGAAATTTTAAGTTGATCTTGATAAATTACTATTGCTGTCTCTATGCTTAGTTTACCTAAATTTAAATCAAGCCATAGTGGACGCATTTCATCAAAAAATTTTATTGGGTCGCGTTCGGGAAAAACTGATTTAATAGCCTCGTAAGGTGCCCAGCGTACTAATACATTACCAACATCAAAAACAATGTTTTTTATTTTCATTTTATAATTTTATACAAATTACTAGCCAGATACAATGGAGTACACGTTCCTAAGCAATCAAAAAACCACCAACCTGAGCATTCCAAAGGGTTTTATAAAATCCAGATTTTGCCAATAATTCTTGGTGAGTACCGTGTTCTATAATTTTTCCTTGATCAAAAACCAGAATGCGATCCATATGCAAAATAGTCGAAAGACGATGAGCAATAACAATAGTGGTTTTGTTTTTCATTAATTCCCACAGTGATTCTTGAATATTATTTTCTGTCATAGAATCTAGTTGAGAAGTAGCCTCATCTAAAATTAATATTGGGGCGTTTTTAAGGATTGCTCTGGCAATAGCGATCCGTTGACGTTGTCCACCAGAGAGTTTTACTCCGCGTTCACCAACTAGGGATTCATAACCTTCTGGAAGTTGAGATATAAATTCATGGGCATGGGCTAGTTTTGCAGCATTAATTATTTCTTCATTGGTGGCACTCCAACGACCACAACGAATATTATCCATTAATGTTCGGTGAAATAGCGATGGATCTTGAGGAATCATCCCGATAGCTGCGTGTAGGCTATCTTGAGTAACATTACGAAGATCTTGATCATCAATAAGTATTTTTCCTTCTATTACATCATAAAGTCTTAAAATTAAATTTACAAAAGTGGATTTGCCACTACCGGAGTACCCAACTAGGCCAATTTTTTGACCGGATTCTATTTTTATAGATTTATTTTGAAATAATATTTTTGTGTCTTTGTAATTAAATTTTACATTATCAAAAACTATTTCTCCTTTATGAATTTGTAATAAACTAGCATTAGGGTGATCTTGAATTTCTGGAACTGATTCTAAGATGCTGAGTGCTTGATTAACAGAACCCCAATTAGTAATAATATCTCGTATATGGTGAGAAATTTCATACATTTTTTCCAAGATTTTAAAATTAAGCATAAAAACTAAAGTACAGTCACCAGCAGTTACTAGATGTTTATTTTTTAAAACAATTAGCCATAATAAAAATCCAATAGAGTAAATTGATACAATTATACCTTGTATAAAATAAAATTTTGTTAAAAAATAACCGTGTTTTTGAGCTTTTTGTACAAAATCTTGCATAATAGTTTTTAATCTAATATTTTCAAAAGGAGATATACTAAATAATTTAATAGTTAGTATATTGGTTAAGTAATCAGATAAATGTCCAAAAATTACTGATCTAGATTCCGAGAAATTTTTAGTAAAAACAGTAAGTTTTTTGGTTAAATAGTAAATTGTTAATGATAAAAAAATCATGATCCACAACAGCAATCCTATTGCAAATAATATATGAATTTTAGTCAACAATATTAAGGTTATTAAAAGCATTAGTGTAAATAAAACCAGTTGAAAAATAATAGTATTAATTAGTTCCGGGATTAAATTAAAAGCATCATTAATTTTAGCTACGATACTTCCTGATAGATTATTTTGGAAAAAAGTGTAAGAATAGTGGTTAATGTGATTAATGAGTGTAGAAACAATATGGGTTCTAAGTAGAGGGATATAGGTACAAACAGCCCAATCTACAAATCTCCAACTTAAAATCATTAAAATTTGGGAAACGGCATAAATAACAATTATGGCTTCAACATTTGATTTAGTTGAATTTGCTATAATATCAATTAATAATTTAATTAAATATGGCTTTAAATTTGCATCAATTGATACAATACACATAGCAAATAATGTACCGTAAATATACCAACGATACGGTTTAGAAGTTTCTAAAATAAATTTTAATACCAGCATATTTTTTAATTACTATCTTTAGTAAATTTTTCTAAATCGCTTTTAAATTTTTTTATTTTTGAAATCTGAGAATTGTTAGCTATTTTAAGTGCTTGTTCTAATTTTTGATCAGCTGCTGATAAATTATTGTTAATAATTAATAATTTTGCTTGTGTTAATAAGCCGTCTACTGGTTCGTTTAATTTTTGAAAACATGCAATAAGTAATTCATATACTTTTGGTTCTTCAGTTAGATTATAAATATTATTTTGATTATATTGTTGTAAAATATTTTTAGCTTTTAATGGTAAATTAGAAGCTAATAACACCTGTGCATAATCTAAATTTAATGGTAGATAATCTGGATCGGATTGTATTAGATTAGCTAATCTAATTTTTGCTTGTGGAAGATTAGTATTTATTTGTAAATTAGCTAAAGATAGTTGAATAATAATATTTTCTGGTTTTTTTTCTACTAATTCTTGTAAAATTTTTTCTGCTTGTTCTAATTTATGTAGATTTTGTAAAACTAAAGCTTGTTCGTAGCGTAACACTATTTCATTATTATAACGATGATTTTTTAGTTGATTTTCAATTTGTGCTAACAGATTAATTTTATTAGCATTAGTATTGGCATTAAGCCGTGCTTTAATTAAATAATAATCTAGATGATCTACCACTTGTTTATAATTAATTTGTTCCATACGATTTAAAGCATCAGAAATTCTCGATTCAAACATAGGGTGGGTTAATAAATATTCAGGTGTTTTTTGTTGAAAATTATCTAGTTGATTAAAGCGTTGAAAAACATCACTCATAGCTTGAGGATCAAACCCAGATTTAGTAAGCAATTGTATTCCAATACGATCTGCTTCTTGTTCATTTTCTCTGGAAAAATTTAACATATGTTGTAGGTGGCCACCTACAATTAATGTTGCTAATTGAGGATTAACAACTGCAGCTGCTGCGGCTCCTGCAATTGTAACTGGAAGTAATTTTTTTTGTTGTAATAATTGCCTAGCAGAATGTTTTTGAGTAATATGGCTAATTTCGTGTGCTAAAATGGCAGCAAGTTCACTTTCTGT
The DNA here is from genome assembly GCA_903907935.1 of uncultured Francisellaceae bacterium. GTDB lineage: Bacteria > Pseudomonadota > Gammaproteobacteria > UBA6186 > Azoamicaceae > UBA6186. The sequence continues at coordinate 20,274 of CAIVQA010000011.1, read as the reverse complement.
TTGAGTGGTTTTAATTAATTCGGGAAAAATACCAATATTGCCACCAAAAAATGCAAAAGCGTTTATTTCATCGCTTCCATTAACTATAAAAAAATTAAATTTACTTAAATCTATTTGTTCAGTATTAGCTAGTAGGGTATTACCTAGGTGATTAATATATGCGCTAGATATTGGGTCGTGATAAATCATTCCTGCGTGCTGTAATTGATGTAATAAAGATTTACCGAGCATAATTTCTTGTTTATTAGACAAAACAGAGTTAGTCTCGTTTCCAAGGTTAGGTAAATTATTAGCGTTAGAACAGTTTATTATTAAACCTAATAGCAATAAAATAATAAATTGATTGGTTAATTTAGATATCATTATTTATAACTATAAACATAATAAGCAAAAAATGTATGAGTACTTTAGACGTAACTAGTTTAACATGTCCATGGCCTATTATAAAAACTAAACAAGCTATGGACAAACTGTCTAATGATGAAAATTTGTTAGTTATCGTTGCTGACCCTAGTTTTATTATAGATTGTCAAGTATATGTAAAAAAAACTGGTAATAAACTGCTATCCAGTTGGCATCAAGGGGACAATATTTATTGTTTATTACAAAAAGGTTTATCGTGCTAAACTATAGTTATATATGATTAATATATTCAAATCTTGGTATAAAAAATATTTCTCCAACCCAGAAGCAATATTATTATTATTATTTTTAGTTACTATCTTTGGTTTGATTATGACAATTGGTGGGATTTTAACACCAGTTATCGCTAGTTTAATTATTGCGTATTTACTAGAATGGTGGGTAAATATGCTTATGCAGCATAAAATTTCGCGACGGGTTGCGTATATTGTAGTGTACATAGCATTTTTAGCGATTTTTGTGGTGGCTATTTTAGTATTATTACCATTATTGTGGCGACAATTTAGTAATTTATTTACTGATTTGCCACATATGTTACAGAATGCTAATTCTTCTTTAATCAATTTAGCAGAACAGTATCCGGCTTATTTTTCTAAAGAACAAATAGATACTTTAATTTCAAGTGTACTAACAGATATTCAGCATTGGGCTAAAATTAAAGTTTCTTCTTCTTTGTCTTATATACCTGGCATGGTAGCTTGGTTGGTTTACCTAGTGTTAGTGCCATTATTAGTGTTTTTTTTCTTAAAAGATCGGGATGTTATTATTAATTGGTTTACTAGATTTTTCCCTCAAAATAGAAAAGTATTAAGTACCATTTGGTTAGAAATGGATAGGCAAATTGGTAACTATATTCGTGGTAAAATTATACAAATTAGTATAGTAGCCGTAGCTAATTCTTTAGTATTTTTATATTTTGAATTAGATTATGCAATACTATTAGCAGTAATAATTGGGATTTCTGTAATTATTCCTTATATAGGGGCTGTAATTGTTACTTTTCCATTAATTTTAGTAGGATATTTACAGTGGGGTTTTAGTTCGACACTTACTTACATGTTAGCATCTTATTTTATTGTACAAGCATTGGATGGTAATTTATTAGTACCAATCTTGTTTTCTAATGCGGTTAATCTGCACCCGGTAGCTATTATAGTAGCAATTTTATTTTTTGGTTCTATTTGGGGGATGTGGGGAGTATTTTTTGCTATACCATTAGCTACCTTAGTTAGAACAGTGTTAATGGTCTGGCCTGTTGCTCGTAAGTAGCCTAATTAGTAGGTTCTAAACTAGTATCTAAATTTAAGGCATCACAATAAGTTAAAAATTTTTCTCTTAACGATAAAATATGATTAGTAGCAGGAATTTTAAGCTGTATAATTATATTTATTAAATTAGTATTATTATTAATGGTATTAATATTTGCTTCTTTGATGGTGATGTTTTCTTTATGAAAAAATTGTAATAATTTATTTAAAAGCCCAGGTTTATTTATAGTGGTTGCTTGTACTATATAATTTATATACGGTATGGTTTCGTTTATTTCTTGATTTGTTATTATATTATTACGTTTAGAGTATATATGTACTGGGTATTTTTTAGTTAAGATTTGTAAATGTTTCTCTATTTTAACAATATTATTCCATTTGCCGTTAATTAAGACGCTAAATGCAATATCGTTGCCTAATTCTATAATTTTACTATCTATAATATTGCAGTTATAGGTGGCTATTAAAGATGCTATTAATTGAGCAATATTATTGGTATTAGAATTTTCTCCTAAAGCTATAAAAGTTAAACAGCTAACACCAAAAGGTTTAACTAATGGTATTCTATTTACTTTGGTAATTTTAGATGGATCTTTAACTTTAGTAATTTTGCGTTGCTGCATTGGATATACGCCTATTATTTTATTTTAATATACTGAGCATGTACCCGAAAATTCATGTACACTCAAAATATTATATTGGATCTGAAAAGTGAATTCTATGGTATATACCCATTACACTGAAATTAAAAAAGACCAGCAAAATAACTAGTTATTATTGCCCCTAATAAGAAAAATACCATCAACCACAATAATAACTTTATACCATTATTTTCCATTAAAATTTGTTCCTTTAGGTGTGTTTATTCCTTGTGTAAGTCTTAATACATTAGTTACAGTGTTTATAGAACGTAACTTTTTAATGATTATAGCTAAATGCGTTCTATTAGTAACGTGGATTGTAAAAAGTAAAACAGAATGAGTATCATCTTGGTTGTCATCTACGTGAATATCTTCTATATTTGCATCGCAGTCTGATAATACTTTGGCTACGGTAGCTAATATTGAGCGATTACTTAATGTTTCAATTTTAAGTTCAACAGGAAATTTTCCTGTAATATTGTCGGCCCAGGTAGTAAATACATATTTTTCTGGAGAATGCTGCATTTCTGATATTTTATTACAACTTTCTTGATGTATAATTATGCCACGTCCGACGTTGAAAAACCCTATAATAGTGTCGCCAGGAATAGGGTGGCAACATTTAGCGTAATTGATTACCATACCTTCGGTTCCTTTTATGGTTAATGGTAAGCTAGTACCAACAGTCGTTGGAGATTTTACTAATAATTTTCTGGCAACTAATGGGGCTAATTGGTTACCCAGTCCAATTTGTGCAAATAATTCTTCTTTGCTAGCTATATTTAATTCTTTAAGTACTTCGTTATATTCTGAATCTTTCATTGGTTCCAATGGTGTGGGTAATAATTCAGATATAGCTCTATCTAATAAACGTTTGCCTAATTGTATTGATTCATTGGTATGTTGATTTTTTAACCAATGTCGAATATTACTGTGTGCTTTACCGGTGGCGACAAAAGTTAGCCATGCTGGATTTGGATTAGCCCCCTTAGCAGTGATAATTTCTACTGTTTGGCCGTTGGATAGTTTTGTACTCATTGGAACTAACCTTTTATCTATTTTAACAGCAATACACGAATGGCCAACATCAGTATGCACTGCATATGCAAAATCCACACAAGTAGATCCATTTGGTAGAGACATAATATCTCCATCTGGAGTAAAGACATATACTTCGTCTGGGTATAAATCTATTTTAATATGTTCAATAAATTCTAATGAGCTACCGGCATTTTTTTGAATTTCTAGGATGTTATTTAGCCATTCTTTAGTACGAATTTTAGTATCATTAGGAAACGATTTGTATAACCAATGTGCAGCTATTCCATTTTCTGCCGTTTTATCCATGTCTTCAGTACGAATTTGAATTTCTACTGGTACCCCATATTGCCCACTAAATACGGTAGTATGTAACGATTGATAGCCATTTATTTTTGGTACTGCAATGTAATCTTTAAATCGGCCATGTACCGGTTTGTATAAATTATGTACTACGCCCAATGTTCTATAACAGGCATCTATTGTGTCTACAATAATTCGTATTGCATAAACATCCATTACTTCTGATAAAGAAAGATCTTTAGTTCGCATTTTTTTATATAAGCTATATAGTGGTTTTTCACGTCCATAAATTTTTTTAGGAAAAATATTTTCTTGGTGGCAACGGTCTTTTATCGTGGTTTCTAGATTATTAATAATTTCTTTGCGATTACCTCTAACTTTCAATACTGCTTCTTTTAATACTTTATATCTAACTGGATAAAGATAAGAAAAACCCAAATTTTCAAATTCTATACAAAAATTATTCATACCTAATCGGTTAGCAATTGGGGCATAAATTTCTAAAGTTTCTAGAGCAATACGTCGTTGTTTATCTTTAGATACTGCGCTTAAGGTTCGCATATTATGTAAGCGATCTGCTAATTTTACTAAAATGACTCTAATATCTTTTGCCATAGCAAGCATCATTTTGCGTAAATTTTCTGCTTGAGCTTCCTCTTTAGTTTCGAATTTTAATTTGTTTAATTTGCTTAATCCGTCTACTAATTCAGCAATTTTTACATTGAATATGGAAATTAATTCTTCTTTGGTAATAGGGGTATCTTCTAATACATCGTGTAGCATGGCGGCTATAATGCCCTGATGATCTATGCGCATATCTGCTAAAATTTTAGCAACTTCTAATGGATGAGTAATATATGGATCACCATTAGAACGCACTTGCCCATGATGCAATTTTTCAGCTAATCGATACGCTTTAGTAATTTCTTTAATTTGATGAGCTGATAAATATTGTTTAAGTTGTCGTTTAAGATCTACGAACTTAAACACAAGTAACTCTCCCTAAATATACTAATGGCATAAGAGTTTTCGGTACTCTAAAAAACAAGACGTGAAACTCGCCTTTCGCAAAGCAAAGAAGAACAGATGGCCAAGGAGGCTCAAACAACACTCCTTGTTTTTTAGAGTACCGAAAACTCATATGCTATTAATATATTTTTAATGGTCCTGGTTTTCTTGATCTTTAGGAAATTTACAACCGGCAGCTATTTCTCTAAGTGCTAATACTGTAGCTTTATCATTTTCCCAATCTAATTGAGGTTCCACTGTACCTTTTATTAGTTTTTTGGTTCGATCTGCAGCTTCTATTACTAATTTAAAGCGACTTCCAACATGTAGTAAACAGTCTTCAACAGTTATTCTAGCCATTAGTGTACTTCTCCTTTATTTATATTAATAAATTATTAATTAAGCTTCTATTTATAATTTGTTGTGAAGCAACGGTAAGTCGCTGTGCATAAATTATAGTTGATAAATCTTGTACAGCCTGATTAAAATTATCATTAATTACTAGAAAATCATAATCTATGTAGTGCCCCATTTCTTTTTTTGCATTATTAAGTCTTTGTTGGATAACAAAAGGGGTATCTTGTCCTCTAGAAGTTAACCTGTTCGTTAATGTTTGTAAAGAGGGTGGTAAGATAAATATGCTTAAACAGTCTATTTTTGATTTTTCTTGGTTGGAAAAAAAACTAAATATTGGATGATTTTTAATTTGGTTGGTCCCTTGATAATCTATTTCTAATATTACATCTTTGCCTTGATTTATACTATCTATTACAAATTTTTTAGAAGTTCCGTAATAATTACCAAATACTTCAGCATTTTCTAAAAATTCTTGATTATTTTTCATTTGTAAAAAAGTTTTTTGATCTATAAAAAAATAATCTACTCCATCTTGTTCTTTAGGGCGTTTAGGCCTAGTAGTATGTGAGATAGATAATACAATATTATCTATCTTGTTTATAATTTGTTGTACCAAACTAGTTTTGCCAACTCCAGATGCTGCTGATACTATGAATAATTTGCCAATATATAGTGTCATAGGAACGTGTATAAAATATATGTTGAAAATAATAAATATTAATGTAAATGGGATCAGATCTGCAATCAAAAAAAATTTTTTTGATTGGGTTGTAAAACAACAAGCTGATCTTATTTGTTTACAAGAAATTAGAGCTAGTATAGTCCAATTAACCGATCCTAAATTTTCTTTAGAAGGATACCATACTTATTTTTGTTGTGCAGAGCAAAGTGGTTATAGCGGGGTTGCTATTTATTCTAAACATGTACCTAAAAATGTGATAAAAGGCTTGGGTTGGCCTATAGCGGATAATGAGGGGCGTTATTTACAGCTTGATTTTGAAAATTTAAAAATTGCAAATATCTATATACCATCAGGGACATCTGGAGATCTAAGACAAAATATAAAATATGATTTTTTAGATAGATATAAGAAAATTTTAAGTAAACAACTTACTGAATCTATGCCATATGTTATTTGTGGGGATTTTAATATTGCACATCATAACATTGATATAAAAAATTGGCGTACTAATCAAAAAAATTCTGGGTTTTTACCAGAAGAACGTGCTTGGTTAGATGTGGTTTTCGATCAAATTGGGTTTGTAGATGCGTATCGGTTTAAAAATCCTGATAAAGTAGAATATACTTGGTGGTCAAATCGAGCTAATGCTTGGAATAATAATGTTGGGTGGCGGATAGATTATCAAATAATATCTCCTCAGTTAAAAAACAAAATTATTTCTACTGAAGTATATAGACAAGAAAAATTTTCTGATCATGCGCCATTAATAATTAAATATGATATGAGTATTAAATGAGTTTTAGCTTATACTATACTAATCGCACATGAGTTTTCGGAGCTCTAAAAAAATAATTCGCTGAACTCGCCCTACGTTCGGCTGCGCTAATAGCAGCAGCATGGGGCTCAAACACCGCTCATTATTTTTTTAGAGTTCCGAAAACTCATTAGTCGAGAGTATATTACTAATCACAAATAAGTTTTCGGTGCTCTAAAAAACAAGTCGTGAAACTCGCCTTTCGCAAAATAAAGAGCAACTAGAAATCAAGGATGCTCAAACAACACTCCTTGTTTTTTAAAGCACCGAAAACTTATGTGTTGATTAGTATAATTTAAATAAATTATTAATAAAATTGGCCTGTAAAATTGTTATGATGCTAAATAAAAATCAAAATATTGCCATAACTATAATATTTTTTAATTTATTTTGGATAAATTTTGCATTTGCTGAAAACCTATTAGAAGTTTATTACCTAGCTATCGAGAATGATCCAACAGTACTTGCTGCGAAAGAAAATCAATTAGCTGATCAAGAAGATTTGGTAATTGCTAGAGCTAAACTTTTACCGGTTATTGGAGTTTCCGGCAATCAAATTTATGGAAAAATGTCAGATAGTTTTTACAGCTATGTAAGAACCAATAATAACAGTAAAAACTATGCTTTAAGTATTGCACAACCAATTTTTCAAGTTGTTGATTGGATGAAATTAAAAATGGTAAAAAAACAGACATTATCATCTTTTAAAAAATATGAAAGTATTGAACAAGAATTAATTTTACGAGTTGCTGAGAAATATTTTGCTGTTTTAGCAGCTATTGATCAATTAGAAACTTCTAGAGCTGCTACCAAAGCTTTTTCTAAAAGACTAGAACAAGCTACTCAACAATTTAAAGTTGGGGTATCTGCTATAACGGACGTTAATGATGCACAAGCCAGATTAGATAATTCTCGTGCTAAAGAAATTTCTGACGCTAATCTATTAAATACTGCTAAAGAAGATTTAAGCAAAATTATAGGTAAATTTATTAATAATATATGCCCATTAAAACAACAAATATCATTAGTTCCTCCTGATCCAGTAAATATTGATTTGTGGGTAGAAAAAGCTAGGCAATATAATCTTAAGCTTCAAGCAGCTCGTTTAGATGTAGAAGCGGCTAGAGAAAATATACGAGCTTCTTCTTCTAACCATTTGCCAACTTTAAATTTGAGCAGCAGTATAAGTACATCGTCAAATCCGTTACCTATGCCAGGAAGCCCTTCACGTGATAGAACAAGGGTAAAAGAATTGACTCTTAATTTGAATGTACCAATTTTTGCTGGAGGAACAGTAGTTGCGACCACTCAGGCAGCTATTTTTAAAACTAATGCAGTCTTACAACAATTAGAGGCTTCTTATCGTGATGCTGAAAGTAATACTAGAACTTCATACCATAGTGTTTTAACGCAAATTAGCCAAGTAGATGCATTACAGCAAAGCGTAAAATCCAGTAGAATTGCATTAAAAGCAACTCAAGCTGCATTTAATGTTGGAACTAGAACTATGGTAGATGTATTAAATGCTCAAACTGATTTATTAAATGCTGAACGAGATCATATTAAAGCTAAATATGATTATATTTTATCTAGTTTAAAATTAAAACAAGCGACCGGCTCTTTAAGTGGTAGCGATTTAGAGCAAATAAATGATTTATTAGAAAAAGAAAATATTAATAAAGAAAATATTAACCAAGATAGTGTTGATCAAAATTAACATGTTATTAATATTCGTATATCACCAAATAATTGATCCTAAATTTGATATTGAAATTAGCATTAATAAATTTCAGCAACATCTTAAATATTTACAACAAAATTTTAATATTATTTTACCTGGGCAAACTATATTTAAAAATAAAATTTCAATCTGTTTAACATTTGATGATGCTTATGCAGATTTTTATATGTATATTTTTCCTATATTAAAAGAGTTAAATATTCCAGCAGTTTTAGCTATACCGGCTGGATTAATACAAGAAAGTACTACTGTTATCGATATCGAGAGATTAAAAGTTAGCTATCCGTTAGGGCTAGATCCTAAAGAAGCCCCTAAATCACCATTATGTACTTGGGAAGAAATTAGAAAAATGGTAGCAACTGGTTTAATTTATCCTGCGTCACATTCTTTTAGTCACGCAAACTTAACTAAGATTAGTCCTCAAGAAGTTTTTAAGGAAATATGTACATCTAAACGGATCATTTGGATCAAATTAGAAAAAATTACCGATATTATGGTATATCCATTTGGTGCTCAAAATGTATGGGTGCATACTATGGCCAAAAACCATTATAAATATTTGATGCGTATTGGTAATGCTAGTAATTTTAGTTGGAATCAAAGAATTTTATATCGGATTAATGCTGATTCTATATGGCAAAACAATAAAAAAATATCTAAATTAAAAATCTTTTTTTTATGGAAAATAAAATATTTGCTTAATAAAATTAGAAGTAAGTAGTTTATGATAAATAATATAATAGACAATATTAGGGAAGATGATTTAGTATGGCAGGAGAATTGTGGTGTTGGTGATGATTTTTATAATATATTATCTTATCAATTAAAACTTCAAGGTATTTGTCCTCTCACATATACTACTCAAAACTTACGATACGACATTGTTCAACGAATAAAGCGTTATTGGCACCATTATAAAAATAAGATATGCAGAAAGCAATCCATCCAAGATTTTAACACATATGGGCGAGATTTATATTGTACAGGTATTATGTTGGCTAGTAATAAATTTGTAGATCTTTTAGATTTTAGTGCTATGGCTGATCATTTTAATTTAAAATTAATTATTAAGTATAAAGGATCCAGCAAAAAAATAATGATATCAGCCGAACATCTACCAAGTTTTATAAAATCTTCAACAATGTATATTGGGTATGATCAAAGTAAAGAATGCTATGTGGCTTTAGTAGCTCCTCAAGATATTATAAGGTTCCAATCTTTAGTTGCAGAAGAATTAATTGCACAAAGAAGCTGTTGTGGTATGTTTGCTAAATTATCCTTAGGATATGATAATATATGTGAGTTTTGGAGTAAGTTAAGAAGTAAATTTCGTGACTTGCAACTAGCTTGGCGCCCATATACCAGGCTAAATAATGAAGAAAAAATGGCTAGAAGTTGCAGCTTATTATTTGATGAAGCTGGTGGTGAATGTAGAGTTTTATATAGAAAATTATTAACAATGAATTTAACTGAAGAACAGCAAATTAATAGATTTTTGAAATATATTAAAATTAATAATTTAATTTGTAATGAGAACATTACTCTTGAGAAAACTATACAGTTGTATAAGGCTGCTGAAAAACAAATTTTAAATAATAATAGTGCGTTTAAAGTAGCTGAACAAGTTCAACACAACTTTAGACATGCCATTAAAAAAATAAATCAAATAGAAGATAATGTTGACTTTACTATTGCGGAAGATGATTATAGATTAACAATCCTGAGGTCTAGTGTAGCCAAAACAATGGTACAAATATCTAAAAATAATAACGAAATTAGTATTGATACATTGGAAAAAAAAAGAAAACTAATGCATCTTGTTCTTAAGTCGAAAGCTTTAGGTAAAGGCACAACCTTATCTCCTACCAAATCATTTAATTTTCATTATGTAACTCGTCAATTAGATAAATTGTCATTGATTGATAATAGAGTTCCAGATTTAGGTGGTAGTAAAAGTAATCGTCTTAGATATCGTTAAGATATTCTTGACTAATGAGTTTTCGGTATTCTAAAAAAATAATGAGCGGTGTTTGAGCCCCATGCTGCTGCTGTTAGCGTTGCTGAGCGTAGGGCGAGTTCAGCAAATTATTTTTTTAGAATACCGAAAACTCATGTGCGATCAGTAGAAACTAAAAAATTACTGATCTTTACAAAATCCTCAACACTTATTTGTTCTGGTCTTTTAAGTGGATCTATATTTAAAGCTTCTAAATCAGCATGGGTACAATATTTTTTTAACGAATTAGCAAGAATTTTTCTTCTATGAGAAAAAGCGTTAGTTACCAATTGATTAAAATGCTGATAATTAATAGCTTTTGCTGGTAATTCGGTATGAGGAATAAATTGTACCATACTTGATTCTACTTTTGGTATTGGATTGAAAGATTCCGCTCCGACATTAAAAATAATATTAATTTTAGAGTGATATTGTGCAGTAACGCTTAATCTACCATATTGATGATTGCCAGGAGTGGCGATTAATCGTTCTGCAACTTCTTTTTGTAATAAAAAATGCATGCTTTCTATTTTTAATGTAAATAATTTAAATAATAATGGTGTTGATATGTTATATGGTAAATTACCAATGATTTTAGTGGTTGTTGTGGTTATATGATTCTTTAATAAATCAATAAAATCTATTTTTAGTACATCTTGATTAATTAAAACAAATTTATTAGTTTTTAATTCATTATCAAATTTTTTGGTTAATTTAGTTATTAGCTCTCTATCGATTTCAATAGCAATTAATTTATTACATTTATGTAATAGTTGTTCTGTTATAGCTCCTAATCCAGGGCCAATTTCTATTAAGGTTTGGTTTTGTTTAGAGTTGATATGAGCAACTATTTCTTGAATTATGGTTTGATCAATTAAAAAATTTTGTCCAAACCTTTTTTTACAACGTATCTCGCCTCCCATTATACTCCTTTGTTGCGGTACGTAACTCACTGGTCTTCGACCAGTTTAAACAGTACGTTCCTCGAAAAGGAGTATACTTGGGGGTGAGCAGTTACTTTACAATAAAACATCTACTTTTGCTTCATCGCGGATCTTTTTAAACCAAATTTCTAACATTTCGTTAAATTTTCGTTCTCGTAAAATATCAGCAGTTCTACGACGCATTGCATCTTTAGAAACATTTGAAGTGCGACGACCAGTAACTTGTACTAAATGCCAACCTAATCCAGTTTTAAATGGCTCGCTAAGTCCATCAACTGACAATTTTATAACATTATCCCAAAATTCTGGTATTACTGCAGTTTCTGAAAACCAACCTAAATCACCACCCTTTACTGCGGTATGTAGTTCTTCTGATTTTTTTTCTGCTAATGTAGCGAAACTTTGGCCTTTTATAATCTGTTTACGTAATGCTAATAAAGTATCTTTTGCTTCTTGTTCAGAAGTGTTTTTACTAGGTTTGATTAGAATTTGTCTTGCGCGTACTTCGGTATAATCTGGTTTTTTTCCAGTACGTTTATCGTATAACTTTATAATATGAAAACCACTAGCACTTTGGATTGGTCCCGTTATATCGTTAATTTGCATATTAGGGACCTGTTTAACGAAAATAGTTGGAATTTCACTAAGTTGTCTCCAACCTAAATCTCCACCATCCAGCGCTCTCATGTCGGCAGAATTAGCCATAGCAACTTGTTTGAAATCTTTACCTTGTTTTAATTCATTAACAAGTTTTATAGCTTTGGCTTCTGTCTGTTTTAAAGCAGTAGGTGTAGGTTGTTCTGGGGCTATAATTAAAATATGACCTAAATTGTATTCTGTACCGCTATTGTCTTGTCCTTCAGGTGAATTTAAGTATCCATCGATGTCTGCGGCAGAAATTCTAATTTCGTTGCCAATTTCACGTTGTTGTAATTTAGTTAAAATTAATTCAGTTTTTATATGCTCTCTGAAATCTGCAAAATTCATACCATCTTTATGAAGCTTTTGTTTATACTCGGCTACAGTTAAATGTTCATGTTTAGCTAAATCTTCAATAGTTTGATTAATACTGGTGCTATCTACTTCTATTGCCAATTGTTTGGCCATTTGTAATTGAATTTGGTCTAAAATAAGCTTATTTAGAACCTGATGTTCTAAAATTTCTCTTGGTGGCAAATTAATATTTTGTTTAGATAAGTTATTTAGTACTAAATTAGTTTTTTTAGATAACTCTGATGTGGTAATAACATCTTCGCCTACTGTAGCGGCAATTTTGTTTAGTGGTAGAGCAGTACAATACATGCTATAAAGGATAAAATTAAAAATTATCAAAGTATGCATCATTAATTTGCTCATCTTAAAGTCTCTCTTTTTGTAAGATTTCTGTATTATTTTTTATAAATAAAAAATATTTCACTAATCATCATAGGATGCTTTATAGCTTAATACAATCATTTTTAATTTGTATTTACATAAATATTGTTGTAATAACAATTATAATTGTTATTATGCTGAATATAATAAATGCACGTGAGTTTACTATACTCTCGACTAATGAGTTTTCGGTAATCTAAAAAATAATGAGCGGTGTTTGAGCCCCATGCTGCTGCTGTCAGCGTTACTGAGCGTAGGGCGAGTTCAGCGAATTATTTTTTAGATTACCGAAAACTCATGTGCGATCAGTATATATAATTATCAAGGATGGTAATATGATCGAACCAGAAGAAGATTCAACTATAGATGTTGATAGTGGCTTTATTAAGAAAAAAAAATTTGTTATTGTTTTTGATTTAGATGGGGTTATTTGTAAACCGCCAATGTCTGGATTTCCATCTGGTTTATGTTCTTTAATGACGCAAAGTGCAGAAATAGATCAATTTCCACAACTTCATCCGGAATGTCCATTGCCAATATTATTTAAATCCAGAGTAGAAGAGTATTATCATTTTTTTCCACCATATTTAGATGTATTAATTAAATATTTGATTGAAAATGGTAGCAGAATAGTATTTTTTAGCGCTGGTAATGAGGATCGTAATAAATTTCTTGTAGACGCATTATTGTCAACAATATTAGGTAGACAATACTATCAACAATTAAAAGAAAAAGGGCAGTTTTCTGTATTTTCAAGTAATAATCTTAGAAGAAGTTATCATCTTCACGAAACTGGGGTCGGTATGATACACGGGCATTATGTTAAAGATTTAGCTCAAGTGCTACAAGACGATGAAGTTATTGAAAATAGTATTTTAGTAGAAGATCAACCAGCTTATGCAGCTTTTAATAGTAAGCCTTGTATTATGTCGCTAATTTTATATCAATGGGATATTTTGTCGTTTAATGATTCAGAATTAAGTTTTCCTAAAAATAATGTTTATTATTTATTAGGAATTTTTAGTAGTTATTTTGATAGTGATAAAAGTTTATCCTTATCTTTAAGAGAGGGGATAGAAAAAATTTATCAAGAGAAAGTAAGTCCTGATCATCTTAAAAATGGTAATGCTCCTCTTGAAAAATTTCACCCATTTGTTCTTGAAATGATTAGCCTAGGTTTATTAGAGGTTCAAAAACAACGTCCTGATGCCGTGTTTTATGGGACAAAATGTATCGAAGGTAAAGTGATGAGTAAATACCATAAGATGGCTCCTAAGCCGCTAGTTATTTAACAGTAACTTAAAATCTTTCTTTAGCAGTATATCCAGGGATTTTACCAGAAATATAATTACTTTCTAGATCGCCAACTCCGGTGAATCCTTTAAATACTATTTGTGCTAAAAATTTAGTATTATATTGTTTGGTAGAAAAATTTTCTTTAGGTAATAAACTTCTTGCCACAGCAATGCGTAAAATAGTACAACAGCCATGTAATTCCATTCCGGCAAGAGTATAAACAGGACGTTTTTGACTTAAATCATAATCAAATTTTCCCAATAAATTTAAATTTTCTCTAATGGACCAGACAATAGAACTTTGTCCTTGGTGTTGTGGCACAGTAGTAAAACGTACATATTGATAGCCAAGATTAATAATTTTTTGATCTTCTAATTTATATTGAGCATTTAAGGTACTACTACGAGTTTGATTTAATTTTTGTCTTACAACATTAGCTTCTAATAATATTTGAGGATTTACTCTATAATCTAATAACATACCAATTGGAGACCATCTACCAAATTCTAAATTTTCTCCTAAATATGAAGTTAAACCACGAAAATATCTAGTTCTAGCAATACCAAAAGAAGCCTTTTCTTCGCCATTTTCTGGGTATAATCCGGTTTTAACCCCAAGGGTAACTTGATTAGCATCTGCTAAGCGATCTGGACCATTATAACGGTTATCTCTAAATAATTGATCATAACTAAATTCTGCTGCAGTAGTATCAAATACAGGGTAACGTGTTTGATCGGTTTTTGGTACATATAAATAATATAATTTTGGTTCTAATGTTTGTTGCCAGTTGTTGGATAATGGTTTAATAAAATTTAAACCACTATTTATATCGAACATGGGGATGGCCCTAGAAGGATTAGTAGAGTTGTGGTTTAGTTTAGCAAAATTATTTAAATGTAAATCTTTATAAGATAAATAATCTAGCTGTACTCTTGGTTTTAGGTACCCATAAGAAGCATAAAATGGGTGTTCTAAACTAGGGCGGGAGTTGATCCTTTTACCAGTAGTTCGTTTACCAAGAGCACCGTTATTAAGAGCATCAATAGAGTTTAATTTAAAATCTGTATAATTAATATTGTATTTAATGCGATATTTTGCTGGTAAATTTATATAATTAGAATCCCAAGCTACTTCTGGCATTTTTTTGTATTGTTCTTCAGCTTTTAGGCCATCAGATGGGTATAGAGTTTGATATTGTAAAATTCTTAATTTAAATAAACCATACTTATTAATATTTTCTAATTTTGCAGATTGTTCAAGGTGTAAAGAAGAATTTTGCATAACTTCTTCTAAACTATTTTCATAAATAGTGTTAGTTATATTTTGATTGTTTTGGCCAACATCTTGACCAAAATTATATAGATAGTCGTTATCGCTGACTTTGTTATAATTTACAAATAATTTCCAATTTTTATCAATGATCAAATTGTTTGAAAACCATAATGCATGACGATATCTTCTGTGTTTTAAGTTGCGATAGCTTGAATCATTTGGTAAAAAATTAAATCTTATATTTCCTGAAGAATTATTAGTTAAATAGCGAAACTGATTGTCAAATTTGTACCCTCTTTTGCTCATGTAAAAAGGTGAAACAGTGTAATCATAATTTTCTGCCATATTCCAATAAAAGGGGATCCCAAAGGTTGTCCCATTTTTAGAATCATGCCCCCATATTGGTGGTAAGAATCCAGTTTTACGTCTACTATCGATCGGAAAATTAATATAAGGTGTATAAAATATTGGTATGTCTTTTACGTACATTTTGGCGTCCCAGGCTTCACCGCGCCCAGTGGTTTTATTTAAAGAGATTTTTTTAGCTTTTAAGCACCAATTATTATTACCAGGTTTACAAGTTGTGTAGCTGGCGTTTGGTAATTCCATAGTTTGATCTTCAAAGATCTCAATTTTAGAAGCATCTCCCCTGGCATGACGAGTATAAATTCTATACTTTGCGTCATAGATAACTTTATAATTTGGTTTTTGTAAAACTTTTCCTCGACTACCAAGAACACGCATGCCTGGTTCAATTAATCGGACATTGCCGTCTGCAGTAAATGATTCTATTTTACCTTGAGTATTTTGTTGTATCGCAACATGATCAGCTTTTAATTGTTGATTATTTTTAGTGATCGAAACATTACCATCAAAGGTAGATTTTTTTTGGTTTACTAATTTAGTTTTATCAGCATTAATAATAATTGTATCTAAAGGATGATTTTTAGTGATTTCTAATGGATACTTTGGTTCTATATAGTAACCGTTGCATAATCGATCGGATTGATTTTGGCAGAAATCATAGTCCTGCCAATCATTAAAATCATTATTAGCGATTGCTGTACTACAAATAATACTAAATAAACAGAAATTAAAATATCTTTTCACAAAAACTTTATTATATTTGAGATCACATAAAAAAATAAAATTGCTAAAATAGCACCAATTGGTACAGTCATAAGCCAGGATGCGAATATAGTTTTTATAACATTTAAATTTAAAGCATGCATCCCATGTGCAAGACCGATCCCTAAAACTCCACCTACTAAAGTATGAGTAGTAGATAATGGTAACCCAGTACTTGATGCTAATAATACAATAGAAGCGGTAGCTAAAGATACTGCAAATGCTCTACTAGGAGTTAGTTCGGTAATATTATTTCCAATAGTAGCTATTACTTTGTAACCATAAGTAGCAAGACCTACAACTATACCGGTAGCTCCAAGCATTAGTAACCAAATTGGGACAGTGGTACTAGAAGAAGTTTGATCAAACATGCGAGCAACTGTAGCTATTGGTCCAATAGCATTAGCTACATCATTAGAACCGTGTGCAAATGCCATAGCGCAAGATGTAAATATAGTTAGTATCGCAAAATTTTTTTCAACATTAGTAAAATGAAAGACTAGATCAGCTTTTGGATCTAAATTTAGCTTTCTAGTGTAAAGTTTAGAAATTACAGCTACTAATAAACTAAAAATTGTAGAGTATAAAATATTTTCACCGACAGATAGGTCGATTCCTATATGGTATAGTTTACTGCCAGTTAAAATAGAAATAATTAAAACAGTAATAAATACATAAAAAATAAAGGATTTTTTAGCTGCTTCTAGTGGGCTACTTTTACTAAAAATAAAAAATTGAATTGATAAAAAAATTATATAAGAAACTAGAGCTCCTAAAAATGGAGATACAACCCACCCCAATATAATAAAGACGATATAAGTAAAATTAATGGAGTCGATATTTAATTGTGATAAACCTATTCCGATTATTGCTCCAATTATGGTATGAGTGGTAGAGACTGGCCAACCAAAAATACTAGCTATAATTAACCAACTAGCCGCCGATAATAAAGATGCTAACATACCAATAGCTAGTATTTGGCTATCGTTTTCTGAGGCAATTATAATTTTATCAGAAATAGTATTTACAACTTCGCTACCAGCTAATAAAGCACCTAAGAATTCGAAAATTGCAGCTATAAATAGAGCTTGTTTTATAGATATAGATTTTGACCCAACTGCAGTTCCCATGGCATTAGAAACATCGTTTGCTCCTATTCCCCATGCTAATAGAGAGCCAAATATTATGGCAGCAATTAAATAAAAATTTTGTATATCCATAGTTTTTGTTAGAGTATATTCAACTCACTATTTAAGAGTATATACTAATCGTACATGAGTTTCCGGTGCTCTAAAAAACAAGGAGTGTTGTTTGAGCCTCCTTGGTTTCTAGTTGCCCTTTGCTTTGCGAAAGGCGAGTTTCACGAAAAAATGTCAGGATAGACATTTTTGACGTGTGAAACACGCCCGAAGGGCGAGCGCCAGGATGCGCGAGTCACTTGTTTTTTAGAGCACCGGAAACTCATGTACGATCAGTATAATAAAATAAGGTACAGATAGTAACTATTAAATAAAGTAATTAGCTAAAATATTTTTAGTAAAGCTAGCTCTTAAATAAAATCCTCTAGTCACTGTTTTTATAGATTCTAAATCTATTGTTGTGTAATTAGCTAAATTATCTTTACAATTAGCAGCCTTAGGCCGAATTTGCAAGTAACGTCCATATTTAGCTGATAGTAAGTTAACATTACCTGTTTGTAACATCTCTGTTAATTCTTGCCAATCTTGTTGTAAAATTGTTTTTTGATAAGTATTTGGTTGCCATAAAAATGCTTTACCAATGCGACGATTTATTAAATCAATTTTGGGTAAAGATTCTATTGGTAGCCATAATACATTAGATAATTTAAGTTTAACTATAGATTGTTCCCAATTGGTAGTTGGTTGATTAAATGGAGCAGTACATACGAAAGTAGATTCTAGTGGTTGCTTGGTTATTGGATTAATTGGTATAGTTTTTAATTCGATTCCCAAATCTGGGAAATCAGTAATTGGTAAATTACCGCCACTTGCTCCTAAATATTCTTCTAATAATTGTCCAATCCATCCTTTGTTGGTATTTAATGATTTTGGAGGAGTGATTTTTAATGAGTTTGCTAATTCAAGAATAGTAATGCCGGCTATTTGGTTACAAAGACTTAATAGTTCTTTAGTAGTTTTCATATATACTGATTGCTCATGAGTTTTAGGTACTCTAAAAAATAATTGACTCGCGCGCGCGGCCATCCTGGTGCTTGCCCTTCGGGCGCACTGCGTGCGTCAAAATGTCTATCCTGAACATTTTTTACGCTGAACTCGCCCTACGCTCAGCAGCGCTGACAGTAGCAGCACGGGGCTCAAACACCGCTCATTATTTTTTAGAGTACCGAAAACTCATTAGTCGAGAGTATTATAATTGACATGTCCCACAAAAAAAAGTAGATCGTTGTCCTAATCTAATTTGAGAAATTATGGTACTACAATTTACGCAGGGTTTATTAGATCTGCCATATACTTTTAAAGTTTGGGCAAAATAACCTGGCTTTCCATCTGTATTAAAAAAATCTTTTAAAGTAGTACCGCCTTCTAAGATTGCTGCGGTTAAAATACGTTTTATAGCTATGGTTAAATTTTGTATTTTGGTTAAGCTAAGTTTGTTAGTTGGGGTAAAAGGATGAATTTTAGCGGCAAATAAGGCCTCGTTAGCATAAATATTGCCTACTCCAACCACTATTTTATTATTCATAATGAATTGTTTAATTGGTATAGTTATTTTGGTAGCTTTTTTAAAAAGATATTTAGAAGTAAATATCGGATCAAATGGTTCTGGGCCTAAATGGATTAATAATTTATGTTTTAATGGATTATCTGTGGTCCATAGGATTGCTCCAAAACGTCGTGGGTCATTATAACGTAAAATAGTATTATTATGTAATACTAGATCTACATGATCGTGTTTATTAATAATATTATAGTTTTTTGTCCCCTTTGGTATGATACTTAGTTTTCCAGACATACCTAGATGTATAATTAGATAGCCACAGCTAATATTTTTTTGATCATAGCAATTAATAAGTAAATATTTTGCTCTACGGGTAATATTTTTAATAATCTTATTTTGTAAAATTTGATTTAATTTAGGATTAATTGGCCAACGTAAGGTAGACTTTCGTATAATTACTTGTTTAATTTGCTGATTGGTAATGGTTGATTGTAGACTTTTACAAATAGTTTCAATTTCTGGTAATTCTGGCATACAGTACCTAATGGATCTATAATTAAATTATGTATAAAATAACTACTGCTTTTTCTTTAACAGAATTAATGATAGTCGTTGCTATTGCTGCCTTTATATCTGCAATTGCTATCCCAAATTATAAAATATACATTAATAAAGCTAACGTTACTGATATGATTTCTACTATGGATCCTTGTCAAGTGCAAGTGTATCAGTATTTTTTACAAAATGGTTCATTTCCTGATGGTTCAACAGTTCCAGTAACTTGTTATGGGCAAACTATACCCTCAGGTTCAATGTCTGCAGCTTTAAAAGAAGGGATCACCGCTTCTTATACAGTTTCTGGCACAAATACTTCAAATAATTATTATGCAGATTTTACCGTAAATCATCCGAGTGTAATGGCTATCAGTGCTACTGGGGCTTCTACTACCACACCTGCTAATTTACATATTCGGTTAAAGCAAACCAATGCTACTAGCGCCGGAGGTGGTGGTGATCTGCAATATCAGTGTGGGGTTGTTACATCTGATCCAAATCAGGTTCCATCTAAATATTTACCAAGTGCTTGTACTGCATCGTTTTAATATACTCTCAACTAGTGAGGTTTTTTGGTACTCTAAAAAAATAATGAGCGGTGTCTGAGCCATGTGCTGCTGTTAACGTTGCTGAGCGTAGGGCGAGTTCAGCGCACAAAATATCAGGATAGACATTTTGATGCACGCAGTGCGCCCGAAGGGCTAGCGCCAGGATGGCGCGAGTCAATTATTTTT
>CAIVQA010000010.1 GCA_903907935.1 uncultured Francisellaceae bacterium | reverse complement strand
TACAAATGTTTATAAAAGAAACAAATTATTAGCCTGTAGTTTTCATTTTTTACTAAAATGATAAATTTAACAAAATCTGTTTAGACAGGCTAAAGTTTTTTCTTCCTACTAGATACTCATATTAAGTAATAATTACCTTTTAGCTACTTTCAAAAAACTATCAATATTTTCTAAAACGTACAGCATTAATTATAAAATGTAATAATTATTCTAGACTTTTTTCGGTTTCAACTATAGCTATATAGGCTTCCAATTTTGCCAGACTATAATATAATACATCGAGGCGTAATCTTAATTATAGTACGAGGAGGCCTGACTTGATGAAGAAGTTTGTGCATTGTGAATATGTATATTGTCGCTATTAAATTTTTGTATTGGAATAGTTCCATGAGATTTAATAGTAGGAGGTTGTATATTAGCTTTGTGCCGCATACGTATAATGAAGATAGTACCTCTTTAATTGATAAATTAAAAAAATTAGATTTATTTATATATAAACGTATTAAGTACTAATATGACGGTTATTTATTTTATGAAAAATTTTTCTGTTAACGATAATTTGCAACGATTTATTCTAAAAACTAGTGATTATGAAGATCAATTCCAACAGTTAAATCAAGATTTGCTAACTTTAATAACCCCATTAAATTTGACAGTAATTTTCACCTAATTTTAGATAGAAAACAGGACTTACGTAATAATAACTATGATGTTATTACACATCAAACTCTTATTGTAATTAATACTACATTATTGAACAAACATGTGTAGCAATAGTTATTTTTGGTGGTTTTTGTCTTATACAAAATATCAGAGCAACTTTCTTCTAGTTCTGGCGTTATATCGGAATTAGGGCATATGGTAAGAGTACGTAAATTAACTGTTTTTAAAATTGGTTTTGGTAAATGAGTTTTTAAAAAACCTTTGCCACGGTCCTATTACTAAGGCTTAAACGAAAATTTTGGTCATGGGGCGCGAGTTGGTTAGTTTTTTCATAAAATTTTACTATTTGAATTTTTTAATTGATACATAATCTAGCATACTATTATGTAAACAAAAACTATAGATCTTTATTTAATTGTTATAAAGTGCTGATTTAACAATTGCCGTTGTTAAATCACAACGGCAAGGTAATTTAATAGCTGACAAGATTTAAAATTTTCTGTTTTAGGCTAGTTTTGGATTTTTTAAGTTTTACTGATTTCTTTTTAGTTTTGGTAGTCTTTTTTTTATTAATAGCTTTTTTTGCTGGTTTTTTAGTAATACTACGTTTTACGTTTGATTTCTTGGTACTAGTGGTTTTGCGTTTAATAGTAGCTGATTTTTTAGTCTTTTTTTTAGTGCTCATTGACATGCTTCCTTATAGTAAAAAATGAAGTTTATCTTAAGTTTTAATTTTAGAATAGTACAACTTATATTTTTTTGCTAAAATTGTTCCTAATGTAAATAAAGTAATTGTATAAATCAGGGTTATCATGGTAGATAAAACAATAGAAGCATTGGTTGTAGCTGATATGAGAGATGGTTTGTTGCGATATTTAAAAAAGAATACTCAAGACAGCATAAGCAATATAGCAATCAATCTGGTGTTAAAGGGGTTAAATATAATTTGTGTCTAAGGTGACAGGGTTGTCTGTGAGTGAAATAAATAAGTTACAAAATACCTGGCATTAAATATACTTAAAAAGCGTTAACAACGCCTTGAGCAATATTATCTAATTTAAAGTATCTTAATTTTTTTGGCGTAAGTATGTTGTTGCAAAAATACATGCGCACACTAAAGAGATTGAATAAGGTTAAGTGTAATGGTTAATAATATATTTTAATGTTATTTCTTATAATTTCATCAATCTCAATTATTTAATCAATTTTAAAAATTTATAATTCTTAAAATATCAAAATTATAAAAAACGTAAAACAAAATTAATTTTATGTTTATATAGAGAGAGACAAAATGACAAGCCCACAAAGAATGACTAAATTTATAAATAATGGTTGTGTCAATTCTCCTATTAGCCATTATTTATACCTCCTAATTAAAAATTAAATTTCTAACTAAGAGCATTAAGTAATTAAAATATAATGGCAAGTGGTTCTATTAGGTTGCGAATTAACACCAGTATAACTAAAGAAGTTATTGAAGCTTCTAGAGAATGTCTTGTTATTGGAAATGTTTATTGAAGGCCAAATAATTGTGTTCAAATAGTGCCAAATAATTTTGCCGATTACAATTTTTGATGAATTTAAAGAGCTAAATGTGCCATTTTGCTGATAAAAACAGGGTAAATAAAAAGAAGATGTACTTATTCGTTTAACTAACGGGTATTGTGAAGCTTAAGCTGAGTTGCTTTTCCAAATGGCGGCTGGTCAGGAGTTCTGTAACACTGGCCATATAAGTAGGATTGGTCACCATTATTCAAAATTTGAACATTCGGTTATACAACAAACATGGACATTTTCAAAAATGTTGATTTTTACAACACATTTCAATATTACAATTAATCAAGCACAAATCACATTAATTTTTTATACTTAGATTGCTACTTTTGTAAATTATACATAATTTTGGATTTTTCTCATAAATTCCTGAAAATATCAGTGATTTTAGCATTTTAATTGCCGCCCAGTTAAATAACCGAATGTCCAAATTTTGAACAATGATCCCCCACCATCTGAATCAAACATATAATAACGTTGTTTACAGTTTTATTATTATATACCTTAAATAGTTAAGGATCACATAGTAATTTAACGTTGATTACACTTATACTATAGTTAACTGTTATACTATGAAATAACAGACATAAGAGTTCTGTCGCAATAATAATGCTTGAAGCTATAAGTTATTTAGTTTCTAATATTACTTTCATCAATTATATGTGAGTTAAAGCAGTTACCATGAGAATTAGTTTTAAGGGCAGTCATTTTTTAAAAGATATTATTTTAATGGCGGTCAGATGGTATCTTGCGTACAGCCTAAGCTATAGAGATATTGAAGAATTAATGTCTGAGCGCGGTATCAACATAGATCATTCAACAATCAATCGTTGGGTTATTAAATATTCTCCAGAATTATTGGAAAAATTTAAATCCAAGAAAAAACCAGTCAATAAAAGCTGGCGTATGGATGAAACCTACGTAAAGATTAAAAGCGAATGGTATTATTTATATCGGGCGGTTGATAAATTTGGAAATACTATAGATTTCTTATTAACTAAAAATAGAAACAAAAAAGCTGCTAGAAAATTTTTTAAAAAGGCTATTAAATCAAACGAAATTCCTGAAAAAATCACTATAGATAAAAGTGGTGCTAATAAGGCTGGCATTGATTGTATCAACAACATGTTAAAAAAAGATCAACGAATAGAAATTAGACAAGTAAAATGTTTAAATAATATAGTAGAACAAGATCACAGGTTTATAAAAAAAATTGTAAAACCTACTAAAGGATTTAAATCATTTGCTTCTGCATCAGCCACATTAAGCGGTATCGAATTACACCATATGTTAAGAAAAGGTCAACACAAACAAACTAATCTTAAAGTATTTCAACAATTTTACTCGTTAATGGCATAATTATACCTAAAATGTTTGTATCGTAAAAACACTGTAATTATCAGAAAATTTTGCGACAGAACCGACATAAGTCCCCATCTATCCTCCCAGTTACGGTACTATATTTTGCATTAACACATCGAGCCAGTATAATAATAATGTCTTTCTAGTTCTAAAAGCTTTTTCTTCGTGTTTAGTCCAGCTGAATATCCTGTAAGTTGACCATTCGAACCAATAACCCTGTGACATGGAACTATAATAATTATAGGATTATTTCCTATTGCATTAGCTATCACCCTAATTGCGTTTGGCTGTTTAACAATATTAGCAATATTTTTATAACTTATAGTTTTTCCAGCTGGAATTTCTGTTAATGATTGCAAAACCTTTTTTTGTAGCACACTACCTTGAAGCTCGTATTCAATATCAAAATATTTTCTCTTACCCTTAAAGTATTCTTCTAGCTGAGCTTTTGTTTTAATGAACACTTCCAGAACTGATGTTTTGCGCCACTGATTATTAATTTCCGGAAAATTTTTTTGCCCTACAAAATAAGCTCCTACCAAAACCTTTCCATTAGAAATTAATAGAATATAACCAAGAAAACTGTGTATAAACGAATAAAAAACCATTATAATCTTAAAGTTTATTTACTTAGAGGGGTGACCGCTTCTTTATTAAGGTTTAGTTTAAAGTTTTTCTCGTAAGGCGTATTAGTTAATTTCTTCATAAAGCTTAATAAAAGTTATAATTATAGGTTACTTTATAGCATATTGTAGCTCAAATAGATACCATCATTAAAAATGCTCAATTCAATGGCTCCATGCCATTAGTATAGATTTAAATGGCCTAAATCTAATTGATTTTTTCACATATAAGCTGCCTATATTTCGAAAACCGTTTCTTAAAAATAGCTGATAAGATAATTAGCGTTGGTGCGTAAATATTTTTTTCTTATGTAATTGATACTTTTTACACCATAACAGAAACAGGTTTTCCTAAATCTAACATTCTATTTAAAACTAAAGAACATAAAGTAGATTCTATTTTTTGATTAATAAATTTTCTGCTAAACAATTTTTCGCCAATTAATTTTTTATACCTCATCATGGTTGTTTCGATTAAACTTCTCTTATTATAACCGGTTTCTTTCTGCCATTTGTAAGAACCTAATTCAAACCACTTTTTATGATTATCTCGACTCTTAGACAAATTTGTTAAATAAAAGCAAATTTTACTAGCATTTGGCCTTCCAGGAATTATTATTTTTACTTTTTCATTATTTGTAGTTTTTATAATATCATTATACACTCGATTACTATCATAGGCCCTGTCAGCAATAACGCCAGATATTTTATGATCTATACTTTTTAATATGGGTTCAACCATAGTATCATCACTTATTTCAAGAAAAGTTAATTCTGATGAAACAATTTGCTGAGTCTTATCGTCTATTGCTAAATGCAATTTACGCCAAGCCTTTTTTTTTGTTAACTTTATGCTTTAATTTAAGCCATTTTTATTCACTAAATAGTTTAAGTCAAGTTATCAATAATAACGTCAGCAGCTCCCGGTCAAAAATTGTATTTACTCTAAACTAAGAATTCTTTAATCAAAGAAAATTATTTAAAAATTATAACTTTTGCTACTACAAGCAAGGTTTACATAAGT
>CAIVQA010000009.1 GCA_903907935.1 uncultured Francisellaceae bacterium | reverse complement strand
ATTTATTATTACTAGAAACTTATTAAGGCCAACTCATATCAATCCATCCATATTTTATGTAAGAATTAATAATATTTTTTAAACTAATAAACACTTTCAATTGTCAATATTACAATGCACTTGTTTAACACCTTTAATACGACCAACTTCTCTAGTAATTATTGAAACATCTTTGTTATCTTCAACATTACCAAATATGTGAACATTCCCATTGGTAGTTTCTACATGAAAATGAGAGTATTTTCCGATCTTACCATGGCGAATTAACCATGTTAGTTTTCCTTTCACGGCAGAAGTTATAAATGCGTCCGTTAGATATTGATGTGAACTAACAACTTTAAGTTTATAAGTGTCTACGTCTTTTACATTATCAACGGAATTAGCTACTTCTACAATTCTGTCGGCCTGTAGTCTGGTGTCTACCGTTCCATCTAACAATACTACTCCATCCTTAGTTGATATCTTTAATTGTTTAGTTGGGATGTCTGCTTCTTTATTTAATAATGACTTAACTTCATTTGTAACTAGATCATCAGTTACTGAATTTGCACTAGCTACAGCACACAAAAAACAGCTACCTATAATTATACTTGCTATACTTTTAGAAAACATAGACCCTCCTTAAAAATATATTTTTAATGTGGATACCTTTTTTTATAATGCAAGTATTCCACACAACCAAAGATAATTAATTGAACAAAATTACTAGCACAATCCAGTTTTTTAAAAGTCGGGTGAGTTGGCCATTTTGTTCAATTTTATTATTTATTCGCCTTTATGATCAGTAATATCTATAGAAATGCCAATAACACCAATTATAGTATTATCATGACTATATAATGGAACACGACTAGTTAAAAAGTGGATTAACTTTCCATCTGCTCCAGGAATAGCTGGTTCTTCAATGTTTAATTTAGCTTTACCTGTCCTTATTACTTCTAAAGTATCTCTTTTAAATGACTGTGTTGCTTGTTGCGACCAATTTCCCTTTTTACCCATTTCTTCAAAAGTTAAGCCTTTAAACTCTGCTAAAGATTTAAAACCAAACATCTTAAGTACGTTATTGTTACATCCAATAGCATTGCCATTTTGATCTAACCAATAAACATTCCCAGGCATGCTAGCAATGATAGATTCATAACTTGGCGTGGATTCAATTTGCATGTTTGTTCCCCTCTAAAATATGCTATAAAAATACAAAATCCAATCCCAATAAATTTATGTTTTAGTAATTTATAGTTGTTATATTAATAATCTTTACCAAATTTATATAACCCATGTCAATAAATTGTTTTTAATTCCTTGGATAAAGACTGGGAACCCCATGTTTTTCCCAGATCAAGGTCGCGTTGACAAGGCCTTGCACAACATTAATAGTTTATGCTATTAATAAAATAAAGTTTTCTAGTTTAAAGTATCTTAATTTTTATTAATTTCTTTGGCGTGAGTATGTTTTTGCAAAAATACATGCTCACACCAAAGAAATTGAGTAAGGTTATGGGTGATGATTATTAATATTATACTCACAATATTTCAATGTTTTTTTTGCAAATTAAAAAATATTAATCATTTAAATCAATTTTAAATTTAAAAAACCTAGCAAAATTCTTTAAATATCAAAATTATAAAAAACATAAAACGAAATTAATTTTATGTTTATGTGGGTGGTAGACAAGATGATAAGGCTACCAAGAATAACTAAATTTATAAATAATGGTTGTCTAATAAACAATAACGGTAAACCATTATTTATTAAACAACTATCTATTATGGAGCTAAACATACTATATCAAACAGTTATGGCAAACAAATAGTTGATACTATTTTTAATAGTTCCCGTGGGGAGGAATTAATGATAATTAATTATTTATGTAATTTGGAGGAATATGGGTATATTTTCATCGTTAAATCGAAAACAAAAAGAAGCTGCTGCCATCTTACAAATTGGGACCTTTTTAGAATATTTTGACCTCATGCTTTATGTACACATGGCTGTGGTACTCAATGAATTATTTTTTCCAAAAACTGATCCACATATGGCTAAATTAATTTCAGCAATGGCTTTTTGTTCAACCTTTGTTTTTAGACCTTTTGGTGCCCTACTTTTTGGTTATATAGGCGATACTGTTGGACGAAAACACACAGTAGTTATAACAACTTTTATGATGGCAATTTCTTGTGCTTTTATGGGTATTTTACCAACTTATGCCCAAATAGGAATTGCTGCTTCTTGGGGTATAACAATATGTAGGATTATACAAGGTCTTTCTTCTATGGGAGAATCAGTTGGAGCTTCTTTGTATTTAACTGAATTAATACAACCACCTGATAGATATCCTGTTGTTTCCTTAATAGGATGCGCGAATTGTTTTGGAACTATGGCAGCACTAGCTGTTGCAACAGCTGTATTTGCTCTTGGATTAGAGTGGCGTTTTGCATTTTGGATTGGAGCATTAATAGCTGTAGTTGGTTCTGTCGCTAGGACAGCACTTAGAGAAACTCCTGAATTTGCAGATGCTAAACGTCGCATTAAAAAAAAATTTGAAATTGCTAATATAGATAATGAAGAATTAGAAAGCAATCCAATTGTTAATGAAAAAGTAGATCAAAAAACATCATTAGCTTATCTTCTTCTTAGCTGTGGACAACCAGCATGTACTTATTTTATTTATATTTATTGTGGTAGCATATTAAAGCATTCATTCCATTACACTTCTGCACAAATTATCCAACAAAATTTTATACTTGCTGGGGTAGAGCTTATTGGTAGATTATTTTTTGCATATCTTAGTTATAAAATACATCCATTAAAAATACTTAAAGTAAAGTTATTAATATTTTCTATTTTAGCCTTATGTACTCCTTATTTGTTGACTGAAATTAATACGCCACATCAATTACTCCTTATACAATCATTCCTTTGCTTCTTTACTTTAAGCTCTTCTCCTGCGGCTGCTATTTTCTTTGTTCACTTTCCAATATTTAAACGTTTTACCTATGCTAGTTTTGTATATGCGTCATCACGAGCTTTAATGTACATTATAGTTTCCTTTGGTCTTGTTTATTTAACTGAAAATTTTAATTATTGGGGACTGTTAATGGTTTTCGTTCCATTGTTAGTTGGTTTTAATTTCGGGATTAATCATTTTGAACAATTAGAGAAGAAAGATGAAAATTATCGTCAAGAAACAACTCTAAATTCGACTGTAGCGGTTGGTTAGCTATATTTTGATAACATAATTCTGTTATTTGTTCTTCCATAATTAACATATTGGGGATCTTTGAACCTAAATATACACTAAGAGTCAAAAATTTTTTTAAAGTTTCATTAACAATTTTGAAAATTTTTTCAGGAGACATAGCACTAATTGTTTGTATATTATGTAATCTATCAAAATATTTTATAAGTAAAAGATCCTGTTTTTTTTGAAACCATAATAAATCTACAGTTTCGGCAGCACTAATTTTTCGATCAAATTTTACTCTAGTTAAATCTTCAACTTTATTGGCAACAACTGAACCAAAAATTAAATCAATCATTCTTTTAGTAAGTGAGGTGTCTTCAATAGTGTCATGAAGAATACTAGTAACTAAAATATCCGTTGTTAAACTATAATCAGCAACCATATAAGCTACTTGCAGGGGGTGTGAATAATATGGCTCACCAGATTGCCGTTTTTGATCTACATGATATTTTTTGGCATAGTAGATAGCTTTTTTAATTTCTAAAATATTTATTTTTGGTGTTGCAGTTTCATTAAGTAATAAAAGTTTTGTTAATAGTCGCTCCGAGTAGCAACAAGATTCAAATTTAGTTTCCCAACAAGATAAATCGTTCATAAATTTATTGTGGTAATTTTTTTCTTATACTAACACCAAATAAGGTGCAAAACTTTAATCTCAATACCAAAAACTTATACTGGTCAAACAACCAGAACAACACTACCAGTTTACCTATTTATGTAATCTTATCAGTTTTTTTTAGTTAACACAATAGTATTATTGCTAAAATATTTATGAAAAACTCAGCATGATTTGTTTTTATAGTTAATAATTTTGTTGTTCTTAGGAGTGCCTCGCCACTAGGCTCACCCTTTTTCTTGCTGTAAAAACCATCAAGATTTTAAAATTTTAAAGTAAAAAACCAAAATAGATTATTAGCGAACCTAACCCCAAAAACTTGACCACACCTAACGCATGAATTAATATTAATACACTATATATTATATAGGTAACATTGCGCTATAGTGATGTATATAATAAAGCTTTTTCTTCTATACTATTCATCCAAGGAACCATCATAAATCGTGTTATAATTATTTTATTAGTTAATTCCAAAAAACGATTTATTCGTTTTTGCGGGTCTCTTAACCACATATATTTTTCTATGCTAATCAAATTTCGAGCCATAAAAATAGGATATATGTGGATGTAACCAGCTAAAAATGTAGCCAGTAAGCTATTGTTGATTTCCTCTATAATTGCTGGTTTATTTGAATAAAATTTTTGTGTTTCTTCTTCAGTTAAACAGTGAGCGATAAAATCTAATTTATACCACGGATCTATATCTTTAGTAGGATTAAATGCACCAGCATCCCAGCGCCCATATAACGTATTATTATCACGAAGCATTGCCACTGCATCTCGCGCAAGATCAGCATCTTTGTTATAATTACTCGCTAATCTAGCTGCTTTGCTTTTACCCGCTCCAGTTATCATCCATATTTGATCTTTAATTTTAAAAAGATCTGCATAATAAATAGAATCCAATTTATCACTAATAATTAGTTCGGTTTTGGTTATGAACATTTTTATTAATTACCTTTATTTTGATGATCCATGTAATACGATCCTATTATATTAAATCATCAACCTTTTATCTATTGGCTTCATAATAATTTTATGTATCCCATTATCCATAATCCTGTAACTTAGTAATACATTTTTACCCTGTAATTTTAAGAACTCTTTATTAGTAATAGGAACAATAGCTAAACTCTGTCCTTTACCTTCTATTACCACATAATTAATCCCAGATAAATTAACTTTGTTTTTAACATTTCCTGTAAAACCTTTTGGGATCTCATCATGAACATTATACCCCTCTTTACGTAACATATTTTTGTAATGCTCTAGTTCTTGCTTGCGTAAAGAATCAAATAAATTTTTATTAATAGTAATTTTTTGGTCAAAAACATTTGTTAGCCCTCGGTTAACTAATATTTGTTGGCGTTCTTTAAGTGCTGCTTTAATTTCAGCTCCTACTCCATTATTACTTATAACTGCCTGTAAATCTTTATTAACTAAACAGCGATCTAGGACAGTTACCCCTGGTGCTTTAACCAGATCCGGTAACGATTGGTTTTGATCAAAATGTAATCTTTGAGCATAAATTTTATTTGGCTGGTTTATTGTAGCTCCTTGGTCTTTGTTAGCTATGTTTTTAGATTCTAGCATAATAGTTTGTCCTACTTTCAATTCTTCAACATTACGGTGTTTAGATAGATCTACATACCACTTATTGCCATCAGCCCCATCTAGTATTACGTAATAAGTAGCATTTAGTTCATCGTGTAGCCCTTTACTAATTACCTTACCAATCATAGATTGTTTAGATATATGTTGACGCACTTCGTTAATTCCGAACCTAGATATCTTTTTATAAATATCATGATGAGCCTCTAAATCTTTTAACTTTTCTATTAAATTCAAATTAATTTGGTAAAAATTCTTGGGCCAATTAGTAGGCTGAATAGCTAGCCCTAAACTTTGCAAGTGTTTAATTCTCACCTGGGCAGCTTTAATTTGATCAAGATCTTTAAAAATAAATGGCGTAAATTTTCCATCATGTGCTTTAACTAATTCTGCAATTTTATAATCTATAGCAATTGCTCTATTTTGTAGTAATGCTCTTTGTTTAGCTTTAGCAATCGATAATTCTGATCTAGGGCCTAACTCTCTAGTTAGTAGATCGCTACTTCTAAATCTCATCCCATGGCTAATATAATCCGGTTTTATAATTAAATCTTTACCGTTTGGTTCAGTGCCTTTAATGACCAAATGGATATGAGGATTATCAGTATTTTTATGTACTACACCAATCCATTTAAGCTTAACTCCTAAATCTTGTTCCATTTGCTTAACTAGGTTTCTGGCATGAGCTTTTAGATCTACTTCCAGGCTATCTTCTGGCGAGACAATAAATCTAAAATGATGGCGATCTTGAGCTATATCAATTGCAAATTTTTTACCATAAACATCATCACTTTCACTATCAAAAAATTGAGCACACTTACCATCAATCGCCACTTCATTTCGAACTAAGTATTTAATATGT
>CAIVQA010000008.1 GCA_903907935.1 uncultured Francisellaceae bacterium | reverse complement strand
ATAAATACAGTTGTCTTTGTTGCAAAACTCTTATTATGGCTCCAAAGCCAATGGCACCAATACCAAAATCTTTAGCAGGAGGCAGTTTAATAACAGAAATTATTGTTAATAAATATCAACACCATTTACCGCTATATCGTCAGTCAAAAATGTTAGCAAGCTATAATGCATTAATACCTGACAATACTTTAGGTAACATAGTAATGCTATCCGGTGCAGGATTAATGCCAATTTACGAAGAGTGTTGGAAAGCTATTACATCAGCAGATTATTTACAGGTAGACGAAACTCCAGTAAAAATATTAAAGCCAGATAAGAAAGGTTATTTATGGACATATCTTGCTCCTCTTGTTGGGAAAGGACTTGTTGTTTATGAATTAGCTTTAAGTAGAGAAGCCGAAGTTGCTGAAAAAAGGTTAGCAAGTTTTAAAGGATTACTTCAAACAGATGGTTATTCTGGCTATAACGGATTAAGAGACCGACAAGATATTACTGGCTTTTCATGCATGAGTCATGGGCATCGTAAATTTGATGCTGTGCTTAAGATTACCAAAAACAAAGATGGTGTTGCAGCAGAAGCAATCAATCGCTTAAAGCCAATATATGCTTTAGAAAAAAGAATGCGCGACGCAGGTGTTAGTTTCCATACGCGCAAGAGATTACGCCAAAAATATGCAAAACCCCTGCTTGATGAATTTCTGGCATGGTTAAAACAAATTAAACCTAAAGTTCCACCTAAAAGTAAATTAATGGAAGCTATTAAATATATGCTAAACCAATGGCCGTACTTAACTGCTTATTTGCGGCACGGTAAGGTTGAAATTGATAATAATTGGATTGAAAATCAAAACAGACCTGTAGCTCTAGGGCGCCGTAATTGGCTATTCATGGGTGACAAAGACAGCGGTACTATTAATGCCATGTGGTATACTTTAGTACAATCTGCATTATTAAACAACCTAAATCCAAGAGTTTACATTCATTATTTATTAACACAAACACATGCTATTAGGAAAAAAACTGTTGATGTAGCTACTTTATTGCCGCATACGATTGATCACGCTATATTGCAAAATTTTGCTAAAGAACAGATGGCATTGGCAAAGGAAGTATTTAATAGTTTAAGCGCATCTGCTAAGGAAACAGATTTTGCTTTTATAAGTATTTTTAATGATAGTGTTACTAATACACCATCACCAAATTCCTTAGAAAAACCAAAAAAACCAGCATCTTTTAAAGAATTTTCGAAGAATGTGTCTATAAAAAAATTGCCTACATTAGACAGCTCTTAAAATTATATTGTTAGGATGACATGAAATTAGAATAGTGTTGTTTAGAGATGTGTTACTAATAAAGACTAGAAGGTTTTAAAAAAACTAGTGTGTTTGGTTGGAGCTGTGTTTAGCTGATACTCCTCACTACCAAAAACTTCTGGCATGATTTTTTGGTAGAACTGTGGAATTTAAAAAAATTATCGTTAGATAACTAATCAACTAAATACGAGCGTCTTTTAAAACTTTAAGCTGTGCAATATGCAATTATTAGGGGCTTACAATGGATCACCTACTATTTCACAAAGCGTCTCTTTACTTATACTATACTAAGTGATCAGCATGCATCAACTTTTCATTATTTTTTTCATAAAATTATATCTTCCTTAAATTTTATGTTAGTAAAATCATTAATTTATTTGTAGTATGTTTTTCTTCCTCTTTCTTAAAATAATTTTAAAATTGTTATGAATTACTCCCGGCTAAAGGCGTGAGTTTCAATTCACGCTTACAAAGGCTAGTTCATACTTTAATCCATCACAATTAATAAAAACTCTAACCATCTTGTCATTATTAACTAAACAATTAATGTAATAACATCCTGTTAATTCCGTATATAAAAAATATTTTATGCCTAGTTTATTTATATTTAAAGGAGCAGTAACTTCCATAGTGTCTCTAATAAATTTATAAGCTGAAGATTTCTCATAATCACGTATCGATATAACCATAGATCCTCATATTATTAAAAATTCAGTTATGATTTTCAGCAAAATCCATTTATAATTATTTTTGCT
>CAIVQA010000007.1 GCA_903907935.1 uncultured Francisellaceae bacterium | reverse complement strand
TGTAGAGCGATTTCTAAAGCAATTAAGGATCGCTAGAGAAAGAGTTATGTTGAGGCGCAGTAGTGCTTTTCAACAAATGGATAATATATTGTCTTTTATTCAATCAACCCAGCTAATTGAAAAACAATTACATGTAATGCTGGGTAGTGTAGCTAACGAAAACAATTGGTTGTAATGGAGCGTTATAATGGAATATGAAATTATTACTTTTGGCAATGGCGAAATCTTAAAAGGAGTGTTTGATGCTATTGCGATTTGTTTAAATTCGCACTCAGGTACACTATACATTCCGTTAATTCGCATGAGTATGATTATTGGAGCTCTTTGGGCAGCCATATATGCTATTTATGGTGACTATGTTAGAGCTATAAGCGGTTGGATCATTCCAATGACAGCGATTATGCAGCTGTTTTTTGTACCACAAGCAACAGTTTGGATTGTAGATCCGGTTAGTCGTTACCATCAGAAAGTCGATCATGTGCCTTATGGTCTTGCTATGGTTGCCGGCAAAATAAGTCAATTTGGCAATATAATTACTCAGCAAGTCGAAAAAGTATTTGTGTTACCGGATGATTTAAAATATCAAAAAACCGGAGCATTATTTGCTTCTAATTTATTACAACAAGCCAAAACATTTAGAATTACTAATGAAGAACTAGCCGACAATATGCGGCAATTTGTAGGGCAATGTATAGCCTATGATGCTTTATTAGGACGAAAATACACTATAGAAGATTTACGGCATAGTGATGATATTTGGGGATTGGTTTCCAGTAATGCCTCACCAATTAGATCATTTGTGTGGCGAGATTTAAGGCAAGAAAATGAGCCGTCTACTAGGCCGCAAATAATAACATGTCGGGAAGGAGTCGGCAAATTTAACCAGCAATGGAATAATGAACTAACTAAAGCAGCAACGATGTTCGGAAAAAAGATCTTTGGCAAAAATGCTTATGTTGATCCTAAAGTAGAACTTTTAAAGCATTTACCGCTTGCCTATCAGGCATTAACCGATATGGCAAAATCTGCTGAAGAAATATTAAAGCAAAACATGATGATTTACGCAGTAGTAGATGGTATTGAACAAAAATCCACCAGTTTAGGAAATGCTCCTAATTTTGCAGTGCGACGTGCATATCTACAGCAACGTTCTACTTATGAAACATTAGGTGCTATGGCAGCTGAAACCTTACCGACCATGAAGGGAGTATTAGAAGCTATAGCTTACTCAGCATTTTTATTTATTATACCATTAGCAGTATTACCTTTTGGTTGGACTTTTTTAAAAAATTGGATCCAAGTATTATTATGGTTACAAACTTGGGCGCCGATGTATGCAATATTAAATTATATTATGACGCTAGCGGCTAGAGCTAAATCTATTGCAGCATTATCAGTTTCTAATGAAGCTGGTGTTACTATTGCGAGTTCAGTAGGATTAGTTAATGTAAATGCTGATATTGCTGCCATGGCTGGTTATTTAGCCATGAGTATTCCTTTTTTATGTGTAGCTATAATTAAAGGGGTTAGTTCTTTTGTAAGTGTGCCTGGTATTTTAAGTAATGTTACCCAAGGAGCAGCTAGTCAAGCTAGCCAAGAGGCAGCAACAGGTAACTATAATTTTGGTAACATTTCTGAAGGAACCAGGCAAATTTCTAATACCAGCATGTTAAATCATAGCTATGCTGCCAGCTATAGATCTGGTTCGTTTCATCAAGCTAATGGTCGTTCGGATTTAATTACTACCTCTGATGGACAGCAAATATTAAATGTAGGCAGCTCCAATTTGCCGGTGTCATTAAATGTTGCAGAGACCCAAAGTTCTCAATTATCTGCACAAGCAAGCAGTAGCTATCAAAAAGCCATGCACCAATCAGAGTCTTACACTAAAAGCATGGCAGAAACATTACGGCAAGGTGTTGATTTATCGAATCATATTGCAAACTCTAAACAAGGTTATGAACAATATGGTGATAATAAATCTATAGAACAAACTGCATCTTTAAATAAATCAGCACAAATTGTTAAAGATTTTGCTAAAGATAATAATTTAACCACCACCCAATCTTCTACTATTTTAGCAGCTGCAACTATAGGAGGTAATAAAGGGTTTTCAGTTATGAAGCAATTGCTTGGTGTTAGTGGAGAATTAAGAGGTGATATTACTGGTAATGCAAATATACAAGATGTTTATCGAAATGCTGAAAGGGTTACTAAAAGTGAAGATTTTCAAACTTCATTACGTGAAGCATCTCAATTATCTCATAATCAATCTTTTGCTAAACATGATGACCAAGGAAAACGTTTAGCTGATAACATGTCTAGTTCTTGGGATGAAGCCAATAATTTTAGAAAAGAAGCTAGTAAAAGCTTTAGCCAATCTGAAGCCTATCAGCATCAAGCTACCGCAGTTAAAAATTCAGCGGCTTCTATTAATGCAAATTATACTCAAGAATTTGTAGATTGGTTGTCTGATCAAAGCGCAGATAACACCGGTGGTGGTCATATAGGAAAACAAGGAGCTGCGCATATTATTGCCAATGATCCGAATTTACGACTTAATTATGCGCAACGATTTTTAGCAGAAAAAAATTTACTTCCATCTGCTCCTTCAGAAATACAAGCCTTATCGCCTGAAAATTTAAAAGTAGCTTACAATCAAGAAAACCAACAGGCCTTTATAAATGTTAATAAAAATAATGCACAAAGTAATATGGATATACTTAAACAACAAGCCCAACAGGAAGGACTAACAGGAGTTTCTTCTAATACATTAGAAGACAAATTTAACAATAAACAAGCACAAGTTCAACAACAATTAAAAGATAGCCAACAAAATACGACTAACGAATATGATAATAAAGCTTCTCAACATACAGCTCAATCTAAGAAAAATTTAACTTGGTCTGCTATAAAAACAGAATTTAAACATGGCACAGATCTAATACCAGAAACAATTAAAGATATGTTTGTAGGAGAAAATCAAACCAAATGAAAAATTATTTTCTGGAATTAAAAGCTTGTTGTGCAAACCAAGCAGGACTGCCTGGAGCAGTAGCATCACTATCTCTTAACACTCTTTGTGCTATATCGGCAGTATTACAAAAATTAGTGCGTGTGTATGGGATATCAACAATTTTAATAGGAAATTGTGGTCTTTTAAGCTTAAAAATATTTAACCATACACCATCAAATAGCGCAGAAAATACAAATCCTATTGCAATAGCTGCCATTATTTGTGCCACTAATACTAAACCATTATTAAATGATACAAATGGGATCAAAAACCAACAACTTAAAAACCTCATTAAGCGAACTTTTGGTAAATATTTAGCATATTGTAATAATTGTTCTGGAGTAATTTCCCAATATGCTGGAATAGAATTTGGTTCAGGCAATATATTCCAAAGTTTATCTTTAAGCCGATATAAATTGAGATCTATAGTTACAGCAACCATTGGAAATATAATTATAAAAAATCCTGTAAAAGCTTTTTTACCAATAAAACAAGTAATAAAGATAGCAATAAGACTAGTAACTATCACTTTTAATAACATAGCTAGCAGCCCAGATGAAGCCATGATTTTAGGGTTGCTAAAAAAAGCCTTTAATTCCATAAATTTTCTTCCAAGTTTAGTTTTTCAATTAAAATGCATCTTTTATTATAAGATAGCACATAACAAATTAGAACAATACGTTTACATTTCACAATTAATCGAGAGGCGTAGCCTATATGTTTAAGAATTTTACTCGTGGTGGTCAAACTGCTATGCACGCTATTCGGATGTTTGGGCAAGTGTCAAAAAGATTAATTTTATTGGCATTGTTATTGTATATTGTGGTAGCTAGTTGTTATGTTTATCAAAAAACTACTAAATATCAATGGTATTTATTGGGTAATTATGCGGAAGCATGGTTAGAGTGGGCGATACAAGGTAATCAAGCGGTTCATAGAGTAAAAGAACCAACCGGCGAACTGGTTAATATGGTAGTTAGTGAATTTATTCATAATGATTTCTTAAAACAACAACTAAATAATTTTTCTATAGCTATTAATAGTGCGTTATTAACTAGTTTAAAAGCAGCAGGATTATTTTTAGCAGCGTTAATAGTATTATTATGTTACCGAGGTAAATTACAAACTATCAACAAAGATATTCGAGGGGCATTATTTTTAGAAGCAAAATATTTAAAAAAGTTTCTTAAAAAACATAAAAAATGTTCTGATCTAAATATTGCCGGTGTTCCGTTAGTTAAAGACTCTGAAACAAAACATATTTTAATAACCGGTACTACCGGTTCCGGTAAATCCGTTTGTATGATGGAATTAATGGATCATGTTCGTGCACGTAAACAACGAGCAATTGTTTATGATGATTCCGGCACTTTTATTCAACATTATTATCGGCAGGATCAGGATGTTATTTTAAATCCATTGGATGAACGTTGTCCTAGTTGGCATATTTGGCAAGAAGCCGAGGATTTAGCAGATTTTGAAGCTATTGCCGCATCGTTAATGCCATTACATTTATCTGGTAGCGATCCATTTTGGATCCACTCAGCGCGTACAATTTTTGCAACTTTAGCTGATCAATTAAAAAACACTAACAATACTAAAACCACATCATTATTACGACCCATGTTTAGTTCCGATCTGGAATCATTAAGTAATTTATTACGTGGTACGGTAGCAGAACCATTAGTCGCAGAATCAGTCGAAAAAATGGCATTATCCATTAAATCTACCTTAGCTACCTATTGTAAAGCTTTAATGTATTTAAAAGAAGAGAGCGAGCCGTTATTTTCTATTAAAAATTGGATACAAAACGAACAAGCTGACAGCTGGATCTTTATTGCTTCTAGTGCAGAAAAGTTGGAAGCATTAAAACCATTAATTTCAGTATGGATTGATGTGGCAGCTCGCAGTATGTTGTCGTTAGCGCCATCTTTTGACAGGAGAATTTGGTTGTTAATCGATGAATTAGCCAGTTTACATAGATTAGGTAGTTTACATTTATTATTATCGCAAGGTCGTAAATATGGGGTGTGTGGAGTTACAGCGTTTCAGGATATTCATCAATTACGATCTATTTATGGTAGAGATGAAGCAGAGGCATTACTTTCAATGTATAACACTAATCTTTGCTATCGTACCAAATGTCCGGATACAGCTCTTTGGATGTCTAGATTAACCGGACAAAGAGAAATTATTGAAAAACGAGAAGGCTTTTCTTATGGTGCCAATGACATTAGAGATGGGGTATCAGTACAGCAAGAACGTCGCAAAGAACCATTAATTTTAGATGCTGAATTTTTAAAATTAAATGATTGTGAAGCATACATGTTACTACCGGAAAATACTCCGGTTACTAAAATAACTTTAACCGCCAAAAAGCGACCGGAGTTATCTAAGGTGTTAATGCCACGTAAATCACCAAAATTATCATTAACAACAGCGACAAATAAACCAACAGCTACTACTAGTAAAACTGATCTTGTAAAAGAGCCTAAACTAAAAACTCTCACTAAACAACCAACTAAAACTAAACGATCGACTAAAAAACAAGCTGAGTTACAGTTTTAACATGGAGAAAAGGAGATTTTTATGTTAACAATTTTCCCTTTAAAATCAGTAGCAAAAACTGTGGATTATTTTCAATCGCCGGATAATTACTATGTTAAAGATGGTATACAAGGTGTATGGTTTGGGGAAGGTGCAAAGTTACTAAACCTGGAAGGTGATGTTAAATTAAAAGATTTTGTTTCGGTATTGAAAGGTAAATTGTCTACGGACATTACTATGGAAACCACCACAAAAAAACGTAGATTAGGGTATGATTTAACATTTTCAGCGCCAAAATCGGTATCTATTTTAGCTTTAATTGGTAAAGATGAACGAGTATTAAATGCTCATAGGCAAGCCGTAGATGCGACTTTAAAGTATATAGAAGAACATTATGCAGCCACTAGAGTTAAGTGTGAAGGTGAAACCTCAATAGAAAACACAGGTAATTTACTATTAGCTAAATTTGAACATATTGAAACACGAGAATTAGATCCAGGATTGCATACTCATAGTACTATTATGAATGCTACTTACCGTTCCGATCAAAAATGGCGAACTTTACATTTTGACGAAGTGTATGACGATAAAAAATTACTTGATGCTATTTACATCGGCCAATTAGTACAATACTTAATGCAATCAGGTTACGAAATCACCCAAACTTCCGAAAAAGCTACTTTTGAACTTAAGGGTTTTGCTGAGCATTTAATTAAGAATTTTTCAAAACGTCGCCAACAAATTGAGGAGGAATTAGAAAAGAAAGGACTGTCCGGCGGTAAAGCAGCACAAATTGCTAATTTTAATACTCGTAAAGATAAACAAAAGATCGATGTAAAGGAATTAGAAGCAAGATGGGTTGCTGAGTTACAGCAATGTGATTGCAGTTTAGAATGGCTTAAAGATTATAGCGATAAAGCCTTAGCTCGTGGTCCGGTACTCCCGCCCAATCCTTATTATTTAGCTAATCAAGCAATCACTAAAGCTGCTAAAGAATTAGGAGAATGGCATTCGGTGTTTACTATTAAAAAACTCAAAGAATTAGCCGGTGGCTTAAGTATTAGTAATTATTCGCCGATGCTATTAGACAAAGTAATAGCCGATCAATTTAAAAATGGTGAATTACTATCTTTAACTAATGATTTATGTACTACTCAAACCTCTCGCGATTTAGAAATGTTAAATGTCATTAATATGAAGCAAGGTAGAAATAAAATTTTCCCAATGTTTTCAAAGTTGGCTGCTAATTATTTAGTGACAAAAGCAGCGGCAAAAGAGTCGCAAGAAACTTTAAAGATCTTGTTAACCAATACCGATCGTGAAATCGTAGTAACTGCTAAAAATGCCCCTAATTATGTAACTACGATGCATTCATTTATAGCTTTATCTGATCAATATGGTTTTCGTCCTCGCGGTATTACTCAAACTTTCAAAAGAACAGCAGAAATGTCAGAAGAATTAGGGTTAAAGCGAGTTCAAACTATAAAAGGATTTTTAATGAGTTGTGCTATCCGAGCAGAAAAAATCAAAGAGCAACCAATTCCATCATATAATTTACCTAGAGCTAAACAAATTTGGATTTTAGATTTTCATAGTAGTATATCTGCCTCTCAACTTAATGAAATACAAAATTACGCTAAGGAGTTTGGTGCCAGAATTATTTGGGCTAATAAGGTTAATAAACCGCAAGCTGCAATTAATGCCTTAATAAATTTTGGGATCAAACAATGTAATTTAGATAAAGACCATAGTAAAACCATGTCAGCATTAACAGTGCACCCTACATTAAATAATTCTATAAATGTAACTGAAAATCCTATTACTAAAGATGATTGGCAAACTTCTACTGCTAATAATTTGCTGCATTGGGTAACTCATAAATATCAACAACATAATGCAGTATTTGCCTTAAAAGCTATACAATTAGAATTATTTAGCCTAGGACTTACGGTTTCTAAAGAAGTATTACAAGGCCAACTGGATTTAGCATTACAGCAAAAATCCTTGATTGATGTGCAAGATCAATCAGGTGAACTAATCACTACCAAAGAAACCGTTAACTTAGAACAAGCATGTTTACGGTTAGTAACTAACAGTAAAAATACTGTGGCTAAAATTGTTGATGAAGAGAAGATCCTCTTACCAAAACATTTAACTAAGGGACAACAAGCAGCGATTAATTTAACTTTAACGACTCAAGATC
>CAIVQA010000006.1 GCA_903907935.1 uncultured Francisellaceae bacterium | reverse complement strand
CCTTAAATCGTGGTTACGTATTAGTTAGAGATCCTTTAAATAAAACTTTAAGTTCTAAAGCACAAGCTAAAAATTATAAGGATCTGCAAATAGAATTTTATGATGGAATTTTAAAGATGATCAATAACGGAGAATAATAGTTATGACCGAAGAACAAAAATTTACCCCTAATTACGAAATTCTTAAAGAAATAGCGGAAAACTTAAGGGTTCAACGCGAAGCTAATATTGATGAATTGATCCCAATGATCGAAAAAGCTACTAAAGCTTATAAGATCTGTAAAACTAGACTAGAAGAGGTTAAAGTTGCCTTAGAACAATATATGCCTCAAAAGAGCGAAGAAGAACCAACGCATTAAAATATTAAGAGATAGGTTATGGTGGAAGAAGTATTGCCACAAATTGAACTTAAAGCTCGTAGCACTATAGAAGAACGAGTTATTAATGCAACTTTAGTTGCATTAATCCAAAACAACTATGTTTCGTTAATGGAAGTTTTTATTAGGATCGGATTTTTACAGTTAGCTCAAATTAATTTATGGAAAACATGTCAAATCCCTTATTTGGAATTAGGGATCAATGCCGGTAAAGACAAAATTAAGCAAACTAAAGTTGTATTTGCTGACTTTATAACCAAACAAAACTTAATTTCTCAAGAAATTAAAGCATTATCGACTACCAGACATCCTAGAGAATTACAATTTAGTAAGGATGGTAATTTTGAAGTTGAACAAATGTACTGGTTACATTACCTTAATAATAAACTTGCTGTTAACAAACAACAAAATATTTTAGCAAAACTTACTAAACTACCGGAATTAGTAGTTTTTCAAATTAGCAAAGATTCTCAATGTTCAAAATGTCAACAAGAGTTATCCAAGAGTAGCTTATTATTTATGGAAATAGGAAAACCACTTTGTTTAAAGTGTGTTGAACTCGATCATTTGAGTTTTTTATCTAGCGGAGATGCCAGTATTACCTTTAAAGCTAAACAGTACAGTTCATTAGTAGCCATGGTTGTAAAATTTAGTCGTACTAGAAAGAGGTATGAACGGCAAGGAATTTTAATAGAACCGGAAGCACTACAAAAGGCTAAAAATGAAAAAAGCTAAAAAATCTCGCAATAAACAGTATAAAAAAGTAGTTAGATCTAGTAGCTTAGCAGAGAAAGGTTGGAATACGACTGATCTCGATGAAATAGAACGTAGAAAATTACGTGGGCAAACTTGAAGCATTATTAATGCAACAGCTAGAAAATGAATTTACTTATTTTGGTGATTTTTTAGTACATTCTAAAGAGAGAGGAACCAAATATTTAGTTGAAATACGCTCATTAACTAACCATATTAATTCTTGTGAATGTCTTGATTACCGTGGCAATAATTTAGGAACTTGTAAGCATATAGAACATGTATTATTTAAATTAGCTACTAAAAAAGGCTTTAAAAGAAAATTTAAACAAGCAGCTTTAGTCGGTAGCCCTAAAATCGAGATTTACCTAGATCGTCGCGAAAATAATGTAATGCGGATCATGTGGCCTAAAAATGTTGATCAGCAATCGACAATATATCAAAAACTAGCTAAATTTCTTGATGTTGATGGTAATTTAACTATAGATTTATTAACTTTTTACGAACAAATACCGTTAATAGTAAGGAGCAACACCAATCCATCACAGGTACGTATTTCTAAGCATATGCTAGATGTGATAGAAAGAGAGCGTACTATATTACAAAAAGAAGACTGGAAACAACAAGTTTTAACCAAGCTTGATCAAGGAAGACTAGATCTAAAGATCTTAAAATTTCCGTTATATCCTTATCAAGAACAAGGAATGCTCCACTTAGCCTTGAATGAACGAGCATTATTAGCAGATGATATGGGGCTAGGAAAAACGGTACAAGCTGTAGCTGCTTGTGAGTGGTTATATCGGGCTAATAAAATTAAAAAAGTATTGGTAGTAACCACTGCCTCTCTTAAAGGAGAATGGTTAGAGCAGATCGATAAATTTACGGCTAGAACTAATATTATTATTCAAGGAGCCAGAGGCGATCGACTAAAACAATATCAAAGTAACGCCATGTTTTATTTGGCACATTATGAGCAAATTGTAGTTGATGGAGCCTGGCTCCAGCATTTATTAAACCCTGATGTGGTTATTTTAGATGAAGCTCAGCGGATCAAGAATTGGCAAACTAAAACTGCCAATGCCATCAAAAAATTAAAAAGTCGTTATGCTTTTGTGTTAACCGGTACTCCATTAGAAAATCGAATAGATGATCTCTATTCTATCGTCCAATTTTTAGATCATCATTTATTTGGGCCATTGTTTAGATTTAACAGAGATTTTTATCAATTAGATGATGCCGGCAAAGCTATTGGCTATAAAAATTTAGATCAATTACATGCTAGATTACAGCCAATTATGTTACGTAGACTTAAACAAGAGATCGAAACTGAGTTACCGGCGCGAACTATTAAAAATTATTTGGTGGCGATGGAACCAGAGCAAAAAATTCGTTATGAAGAATATGAAATGAGAGTTAGTCGATTACTGGCTCAAGCAAAACGTCGTACTTTAAGAAAAGAGGAATACGAAAAGTTACAACGATATTTGGCATGTATGCGGATGACGTGCGATACTCCATATATATTAGATCCTGCTTGTAAACTTTCACCAAAATTACAAGAATTAGCTAATATTTTGGAAGA
This sequence comes from uncultured Francisellaceae bacterium, assembly GCA_903907935.1. Lineage (GTDB taxonomy): Bacteria > Pseudomonadota > Gammaproteobacteria > UBA6186 > Azoamicaceae > UBA6186. The sequence continues at coordinate 5,047 of CAIVQA010000006.1, read as the reverse complement.
TCTATTAATTGATCCCAATACCAAGATCATTATATTTTTAGAATGGGCTAGAATGCTGGAATTAGTACGAGAATTAGTGGCAATTAAAGGAATAATGTTTGCTTGGCATACCGGCTCGGTAAACCAGCTTAAAAGACGACAAGAGATCAATAAATTTAAAAACCAGACTAATTGTCGGCTATTTTTATCAACAGATGCCGGTAGTGTAGGATTAAATTTACAAGCTGCCAATATAGTTATTAATTTAGATCTACCGTGGAATCCTGCTAAATTAGAACAACGAATTGCTCGTGCTTGGCGTAAAAATCAAACCCGTACGGTACGAGTTATTAATTTTGTTTGCGAAAATAGTATTGAAGAGAGAATGCTTAGTTTATTATCGCAAAAAGCAAGTTTAGCTCGAGGGGCATTAGATGGAGACCCTAAGCTAACAACTATGCAAATGCCTTCCGGCAGAAAAGCTTTGGTAGAGCGAATAGCCGATCTAATGAGTAGTCAGATCAACGATCAAATTTTATCACCGGAAGTAGGATCTAAGATCATTCAACCATCGGCAGTTAAAGCAGTGGATCCTACAGAGTTATTAATTCAAGAAGCATTGCAAATTGCCAAAACCACTAATAAACAAGTAGTATTAGTTACTGATCATAATTTAGATCAAGCTACCGAATTATTACAACAAAAAAAGATCAAAGAACCTACCAATAATGTAGTAGAAATAATTGATGGAGCAATGTTTAAGCTATTAAAACATTTAGAACAACAGGGGATCTTGAGTATTAATGCCAACGTTCAGCTATTAGCTAAAACCGATGATCTAACTGAACAACAGCAACAATATAAAGCGATAGAGATTATTTAATAAATGAGAAGAAGAATTTATGTCTAATCAACTAGAATTAAATACCTTATTTTTAACTGCTCTAGAACAAATGGAAAATACTAACAATCATCTTTTTATTACAGGTAGAGCTGGTACCGGAAAATCAAGATTATTAGAACACTTTAGGGAAAAGACCAAGAAGAAAATAGTGGTTTTAGCTCCTACCGGAATTGCAGCTATTAATGTTAATGGACAAACCATCCATTCTTTTTTTAAATTTAAGCCTGGGATCAGCATTGGAGCTATGAAAGAACATTTTATTGGCAAAAAACAACGAGAAATTTATCAACAATTGACCATGATTATTATTGATGAAATTTCTATGGTAAGAGCAGATCTCTTGGATTGTATCGATTATGTGTTAAGACAAAGTAGATCTAAAACCATGGAACCATTTGGTGGGATCCAAATGGTGTTGATAGGTGATCTATATCAATTACCACCAGTAGTTAGTAGAGAAGAACAACAGATTTTTAGATCTTATTATGAAACTCCTTATTTTTTTAGTGCTAAAGTTTTTGATCAGCTTAAATTGGAGATCATAGAATTAACCAAAATTTATCGTCAAAAAGATCTAAAATATATTGAATTACTTAATGCTATTCGTAATAATGCTATTACTAAGCAAGAACTAGAAGAAATTAATCAACGTTATATTGCTGATTTTAAGCCTTATACCAAAGATCTATATATTTACTTAGCTGCTACTAACAAACAAGTTGCGGAGATCAATGAAGAGCAGCTTAATAAAATTAAAAGTAGTAGCTATAAATTTAATGCTAAAATCAATGGAGAATTTACTAAAGAATATTATCCTGCAGCAACTTTATTAGAAATCAAAATTGGGGCACAAATAATGCTACTTAATAATGATAATAAACGAGGTTGGGTAAATGGCGATATTGGAAAAGTAATCAGTTTAATTAAAAATCAAAAAACCGGAATAAAAGTTATAGTAGTTAAGTTGGATGATGGTAGAAAATGTTATGTAGAAACTCATACTTGGGAAATCACTAAATTAATTTTAGAAAATGGGCAACTAATTTCAGAGGTTATTGGTTCCTTTAGTCAATATCCGATAACGTTGGCTTGGGCAGTTACTATCCATAAAAGCCAAGGTAAAACCTTTAAGCAAGTAATTATTGATTTAAGTAAAACATTCTTTAATGGCCAAAGTTACGTTGCTTTGAGCCGCTGTACCAGTTTAGATGGAGTAATTTTAAAACAGCCTTTATTAAAAAAACATATTTGGTTCGATCCGGCGATTTTAGAATTTTTAAATAATCATGGAACTTTAATTACACATGATCCTCTTGAAAACAAGATTAAAACGATCCAAGAAGCGATAGAATTACAAAAAAACTTAAACTTAGTTTATCAAAAAACTGTTGAACAGATCTTTAAAATAATTATTAAACCGTTTAAAATTAAAACCATGACAAAATTAAACCAACCTAGTGTAGGAGTGGTTGGTAGTTACTTAGAAAATAATAATTATATTAAAAGGCTGTTTTTCCTAGATCAAATTTTAGAAATTAGTATTTTATAGATTAGTTGATTAAGGTTGAATTATGAAATTTAAAAGACCATATATAGCTACACTAGATGAGGTTATTATTACTAAAAATGGTGACATCGCTATTATTGAATATAAAGAGCCGGATGTTTCCACTACTCATTTAAAAATTGGCTTAGAAATCCAAAAAATGACTGAACAAGATATTTTTGATTGTCACAATAATTGTATTTATGCCCAACTTGAGTTTATGAAAAATTATAAACATATAGCAATTGAAATTCCTCCTGGGGATCCACAGATTAAATATTCTGAATCAGGAGGCTATTGGCTGGCCGAGGAGGTGTATTGCGATGTTTGATTAATGATAATGAACATAGTGAAACAATAATTCAGATCGATGATCAAGAATTTAGGATGCGAGAATTTGGCAAAATATTATCGGTATTTGCCGGGTGGGGAATGCGCGTTATTATAGTGCCTGTTGATGAAAATTGCCAAGTGCCTACTATTGAAATAAAAGATCCGGATCAAGAAAAACCTGGTTCAATTGGGCTATCAACGGAATTTATTTCAACCAAAGAGCATTAGTTAAAGTGGTAAAAGAAAGTGGAAAAAATCACAACTGCAATAAAAACATTAAAGAAGTAGGGTTATTTTGTAGTAAGGAAACTTGCATAAATAACTCATACAACTTATTTTAAATTGATTAGGGTCTTATCTTAACGAAAGAATTCGTAGGTAACGCTCCTCTAGATCTATATAATTAAAAAAATTATTTAAAATTTTTGATTTTATTTGCCCTATAATTAAGAAAGTTTTTTTTGTGATTTTATTTTTTTTGCGGGAGTGTTGCAAAAAAGATTGATTTTTTTTATAAATTGCATATACAATTAAATTGAGATTGATTTTACTTTAATTATAAAAACCTTAATTGTATTTTTTTATTGCTTTACCAAAAAATTAAATAAAAGTTATTAATCTTTTAAGTATTATTTAAGTTTGTATTTTAATTTTATGGAGATTGATAAGATGCAAAAATCACAAAGAAAAATAAAAAAAGACTGTAAAATAGTAACTATTAAACAACCTACTATCTTAGAATTAAAGATATTATATCAAGCTATTATAAGAAATAAACGAGAGCTCAGTAACATTTTTAAATAATACTTAGTATAAGCAAATTTTTAAGATGATTTTAGTATTTTGATTTTATTATTAATTTATGTGTTGTTATTTAAAAATTAAAAAATGTCAGGATTGAAAATATTAAAGTTTAATTAGTTTTTAGGAGCTTAGATTGCAGACTTTAAAGCATCGATTACAAAATATACTATCGGAATTAAACATTAGTATCTCGGAATTGCAAGGTTATAATGAAGAAGAAATTAAAAAATGGATTTCTTCTTCGATAAGTACCAGCGAAGAATTAGATCTTATTTATAACAAATCAAAAATTTTAGATTTTTTAAAGGATTTAGATCATATTTTTAAAACAGGAAAAAATGTTTTAGAACTTATTTTATTAGAAATCACTGATGAGATTAAGGTTAAACCAACTTTCTTACCTATAGATGTTAAAAAAATTAAAGATTTGTTGAATGTTATGGAATAATTTATAGTAATGATAAATTTATTTTTAAATAGATGACATTATAATTTTGTTAAAATAGGTAAAAATAATATTAATTAAACAATCACCACGGTTAATTAAAGAGTATATTTAGTGACTATATTATCAAATGTTTATGAGTTTAATGATTTAATCCGGCAATCAATACCATCGGTTAAAGCAAATCAATATCAAATTCAGTTGTTTAGGGAAAGAGTTAGCACTATTATTTCTAAAATAAAGGAATTAGAAGTTTTCATTGTACAGCAAAGTCACTATCAAAATTTAAAAAAATTATCTGATTGTTTAGAACAATGTTTAAATTTTATGCGACTATTTATTGTTAATAGCCTGAAATTTTTCTTTTTAAGAGAAAAGAACTATAGTTCACAATTTCAATTATTGAATCAATCTTTAAAAGTTGCAATACAACCACTTAATTTGGAAATTGACGAGCCAATTTTTAATATACAAGAAGATCAAGAAGAACTAACTAAAGATCTTATAGATAATCAATTGCTTATTGAAAAAAATCACACTTTGCTAAAATCTTTTTTAGAAGCTCAATTGGAGATTAGTCATATTGCTATTGCTGTAATGCCAGTAACAAGAAAGGTATTTTTATGGTATCAAGAACTAAATTTATCTTTACAAGAACAGCTTAAAGAAGCAGGTGTTGTTTGGGATCTAAAAAATGATCAAGAATGTTATGATATACTACAATCATTAAGTCTAAATTCCAGATGTTATGAATATCTTAAAGTAGAGTTTATAGAGCAATTGGCTGAAGTAACGTTAATGAATAGGTTTTATTTTGTAGATGAAGATCTTAAATATCCGGAGTTTAAAGAATGTTGGAACAATTATCCTGAATTACATTTATCGTGGATCAAAGTTTATTTGAAAACACCTAAAGAACAATTTTTGTCAAGGCAAGAATGGTGTGATGATAGTCCAGAAAATAGCTATAAATTACTGCAATCATTAGATTCACAGTTATCTCAACCATTACCATCGTTACAAGCATCATTACCTT
>CAIVQA010000005.1 GCA_903907935.1 uncultured Francisellaceae bacterium | reverse complement strand
TAATTGACTATTAATTTTAATTAAGTTGTAATAAAAATGTTTGGTATGCATAATTTAAATTTATGCATGTGGTTTAACTCGCCTATGGTGGGGCCAAAATAAAAAGTTAAATGGGGCCAAATTACATTAGCAAACACAGCTTACGTAGTAATATTTTATCTATTATTGGCATTAGCTTGTTTTTCATGTTTTTCTTGAGCCTGGTAATTAACTGTATACCATTATCAAATAATTTTTCGAATAAATCTTGGCTAATATAACCCTTATCCCCAAATAACTTTCCAACTATATTGGTTATTAAATCAGGTGCTACTTTACGATCATCTGCATTGCCGGCAGTAAGTTTAAAGGCCATGACCTCACCACAATCATTAATAATTAAATGTAATTTAACGTGAGTTCGACATAAGCTTTACAACACCTAAAAAGATGATTAAAAGCTGACGACCAATTGTAGTTTTGCGTAGTCTTTAACTGTTGGTCTAAAGTTTTTAGCTATAAAATTCCTTATGTCGAACTCACGTTAATTACATACAAAAATCAGGTTCAGATTTTCCGCGTACTATGAAACGTTAAGTGTCACCCTTCAGCATATCACGCAACACACTGAAGATGGCTTTACTTGAACGGTTGGTGTTGGTGGTTGCTTTTCTTCTAGCTCCTGTTCAGCAACTGGTGAACTTTGGGTTGACGATGGGGAACTACACATTGCTTGTCGCTGACCATCGTATTGTAGTGTTGTTGATTTGGATACCGTAATTTTTTGTTTGAAAATTAAAGCTTCGTCGGCTAAATCAACTAGTTTTTTATCGGAAATTTTTTCATTGAGATCCTTTAGTGGATCTTCTTCGGTAAATAAAGCTAATAATTGTGTTGATAACTCACCATTATCTTTGTGCAATTGATTTGCTGGTACTTTCTTTACTTCTAAACTAGATGTATTCTTTACTAAAATTGTCATTATGAACCCTACATCTTGTATTGCTAATTCTTGTTCTTCTGTTAGTTTCTCAGTTATTTTTAATTTTAGTTTAACAGTTTCTATGTTTTTAATAATTTTATTAAACAATCGTTTAATAGTTGAAACCTTATCTTGTTCTATTTTAGGATTAAGTATCTCGTCTTTTTTTATTTCCGTTAATTTAACGGCCAATAGAGCTATGTCGTTTGCTAAAAGTGTTTCTGTTCCATAAAAGCTTTTAATAATATTATTAACGCTTCTAATGGCTTCATCTACCGCTCTTCCTTGAGCGAAACCAGCAGCTGATTGCATGAATCCAATAATTGTTCCAGCTATATTTCCTATTAATGGGGCGCTGCCCACCAATGTACCAGCTATTCCAAGACCAGTGCCAATTTTAGACAATGTATTCACCGTATCGCTTCCTTCAGCAGCTCCAGTTCCTTGAAGCATACCAGTAGACATGTTTCTGTAGGAATGCAAATAATTAGAAAATGTCCAGTAAAAAGTAGAATAATAATTGTATAGTTTTTCATTTTTTTTAAATTCTTTTATAGCTACATTATTTTTTGCTATTTTATCAATTTCGGCATCTTCAAGCTCAATATTAAGTTCTCTAATTCTGTTTCTCACTGCCAGAGACTCTTTTTTTAGTAAGTCAATTTCTGCTTGTTGTTTTTTAGATTCTTCTTCAAGCTTGAAAAATTTTGCTTCTTCTGAGTCAACGTTCATCTTGAGTAAAGTAAGTTTATCTATGTTGTAAATAAGCTGGTTAGACTCATATTCATCCGATGAGAATTTATCTAATTTGTATTTCTCGCTGTCAGCAGCTATTCGTTCAACAGTACTGAACAAGTTACCACAATCATTAAGTATTTTTAAAACATTTTTAAACACTTCCAGTGGACACATAATGGTTATAGCAATGTATTGTGTATGATCTGATTTTCCAAACAATTCTTTTCTAAATTCTCGCGTATCTCCATATGGATGGATTACTAGATCTTTTCCAACATTAGGTTTTCCATTGGATTTGGCGGTAATTTTATAGATTATCCTATCACCAAATAAACTTCTTTTTTCTAATAAAACAAATTCTTCATCTGCATCTAAGGTACGGACTAATGATAGCAACCATCTGTTTTTAGAAAGAATATTTCCGTCTTTTCCTTTTCCCAATAAACTTATTACAGCTTCATCTTTAATGTCGCTTGCAGCAACCATAAGAGTTGAACCATCGTTCGCAAATAACGGTTGATTGCTGTTGTATTGAACTGCTAACAAATCATCTTTTTGGTTTAAAATAGATTGAGCTATCTCTTCTAAAAATCCTTTACTTACGTCATCTTTAAGTTCATAGCTTACTCCATTAAACATAATATGCCCGTCTTTATTTATTGATGTGGTAAAACCATGATTGATACATTTGACAATGAATTCTTTTTTATTTTCCGTTATAATTTGATTAGATAGTATTTCTTGATAGAGTTTTTGGAAAAACCTTTTAGACTCTATAGATTTATATAAGAATTCTTCAAATTTATTATTTATCTTTGATAATTCATCGTCTCTGATACATATAATTTGTTTATATAATAAAGTTTTTGCTATTATTTTTAATTCTTTACTATCGGAATTGCTATCATCGTGTTGGTAACCTATTAATTCAAAACAAATGTTTATTGTTTCTAAAGCCCCTAATTTGGTTTCTTCTAAATGAATTTTTGCTAATTTTTTAGTTAAAGCCTGCATTATACAATCTCTTATAAATTTATTCTTGTGATTAAAAAATATAAATGGTTGTATTATATAACTATCCATGATTGTATTTCTAATTGCATTAGCCGCTACTGCTTTAGTTTCGTGGTTATTGCTATCCCTTTCTATTAATTCAAATAAACCTTTAATTATGCAAGTTAGAGTATCAACATCGTTGCCTGTTGTTTTAACTACATCACCCAAGGTATCAGCCGCCGCTCGTTTTGTGTAGTCATTAATGCTGCTTTTCATTAATTCAAATAAACCATTAATTATTCTCATATAAATTGTTTTTTCTAATTTGCCACCACCTGCCTTAATTGCTTCACCTAAGGCATTAGCTACCTTCGCTTTTGTTTTATCGTTGCTGTTTTTTATTAATTCCAATAAACCATTAATTACAACAATTAAATTATTTAAGGTTATATCGCTTGCTTTTACTATCCTGATTAAGGCATCCTCTACCATTATCTGCTTTGTGTCGTCATCACTATTATCTTCTGTTAATTTAAATAAAATTTTAATTATGTTCCCCACCATAATATCATCAACCCTGATTTTGCTTTTTTCAACTACTTCACCCAAAGAAAAGGCTGCTACCTGCTTTGTGTTGCCGTTATCGCTAGTTTTTATTAGCTCAAGCAACCTACTAACCATATCTGTTATAATAACAACGTCTACTCTTGTCTCAAGTACCTCACCTAAAGCGTAAGCTGCTGTCCATTTTAATTGATTATTACAACCATTTTCTATGGCTTCAAGCAAAGCATTAATTATACCAATTAAATTGTGAACATTACCTATCGTTACTTTAACCGCTTTACTTAAGATATGAGCCGCTATCTGTTTTGTGTGAACATTAGTAGGTTTTACCATTAAATCAAGTAAACTATCGATTATGTAAGTTAGATTGTCATTTTTCTTGCCGCTTACTTCGATCACCTTGATTAAAGCTTCAGCCATTTTTTCTCTTGAATTGTATTCACTACTGCTGCTTTTCATTAAATTAAACAAACCTGTAATTATGCTTACACGACCATTCGCATCGCTAGCTTTAGCTAGCTCATGTAAAGCATATATTGCTGTCTGTTTTGCATATTCGTCGTTGCCACTTTCTATAAAATTAAGCAAAACCGTTGTTAAAGCAACTAAATCTCTAAAAGTACCATCGCTTGCTTTGCCAATCTCAATTAGAGCGTTAGCCGCTACCACCTTTGTGTATTCATTATCACTGCTTTCTATTAAATTAAACAAACCTTTAATTATGCCAACCAAACCATCAAAACGATATCCGTACACCTTAACTGCCTTAGTTAAGGTGTTAGTTGCTGCTTGTTTTGTGTCGTCATTAACTTTGCTTTCTATTGCTTTAAACAAACCTTTAATTATATTAATGATTTCATCAAAGGTAATGCTGTTACCACCGATCTCAACTATCTCACCCAAAGCATCAGCCGCTATCTGTTTTGTATTATCATGATCGCTGGTTTCTATTAGTTCAAGCAACCTATTAATCATATCTGTTATAATAACAACTTTGTTTTCACTTGCTTTGCTTATTTCAATTAAGATGTTAGCGATTGCCTGTTGTATATGTTTGTCACTACTATTTTGTAAGGCTGCAAATGAACGCTCAATTATTTTATCTAAACTGACAATACTACTTCCGCTTACCATGATGGTCTTACTTAAGATGTCGGCTGCCGTATGTTTCATATCATTAGGAATATTTTCTTCCATCAACTTAAGTAAAATATCAATCATATAATTCATATTGTAAACTTTATTGATACCCGCTTTACCAGCTAGAATTATAATTCTAGCTGCTATTTCTTTTGTATTACTGTCGTCGTGGTTTTTTACCAATTCAAATAAACCAGCAATTATTGTAAATAACTTATCTGGGTTACAACTACTCGCCTTAACCGTTTCACCTAATGCATTAGCAGCTAGTTTCGTGTTATCACTACTACCTTCTTTCATAAGTGCAAGCAAACCATTAATTATGCGAGTTAGTTTGATGTCATCCAGCATGCCTATACCCACTAAAGTGTTTACTGCACACTTTTTTGAGTATTCACTACTACCACTTTTCATTAATTTAAATGCACTATCAATTATATCAATCAGAGGATAGCAATTGCAGCTAGTTGTCTTGACTGCCTCACCTAGGGCATAAACCGCTGCTGCCTTGACATCGTCATTACCGCTGCTTTCCATCAAATTAAGCAAACCTTTAATTACGTCAACTAAACCATCAAAATCACCACCTCTGATACTAGCTGCCTTGCTCAAGGCTTTGGTCGCTGCCAGTTTTGTATCGTCGTCATTACCACTGCTTTCCATTAAATTAAGCAAACCTTTAATTACAGAAGTTCCTGCTTTGCTAGCCTTAATTAGGGCGTCAGCGACCACTTGTTTTGTATATTTATCGCTACTATTTTCTATGCATGTAAATAAAATTGTAACCATGCTGGTTAAATCAACAACCTTACTTCCGCCCATATTGCCTGCATCTCCCAAGGCATTAAATGCTTCTAATTTTGTATCATAATTATCGCTGCTTTTTATGAATTTAAGTAAACCATTAATTATATAAGTGATACCGTCTACTTTGCCGTTATTTGCTTTAACTACCTCTCTCAAGACGTAAGCAGCCTTAAAGCTGTTCAATAAATAATTTTCCTTAAATTCAAGCAAAATAGTAATCATGTAAGTTAAGTTGTCAATATTACCATCGCTTGCGTTAATTACTTTACCCAAAGCATCAGCCGTCGCCTGCTTAGTAGTATCATGCGCATCATTGCCAGCTAAATTAAATAAGTCATCAATTATTTTGGTTAAGGTAACAACTTTATCGCTACTTACTTTAACTGTCTCGGCTAAGGCGTAAGCTGCTGTCCGTTGTATGTGCCTATCTCTACTACTTATCATTAATTCAAATAAATTACTAACTATGCTTGGTATACAGAACATACAGGCAACATTATTTCCCCCCACCTTAATTATTTCACCTAAAGCCTGGGCTATTGCTTGTTTTGTGTCAAAATCGCTACTGCTTTCCATTAAATTAAGCAAACCTTCAATAACATTGGTTATATAGGTAAAACTTAATTCAATTAAACATATTTTTGCTTGTTCTTTTAGGTTTCTATTTGCAATAAAAGAACATATTTTTCTTATTGTGTGTTTTTGTATACTTAATTTTTCAGGAGATATTTTTATTATTTCAGTTATACAACTAATAGCAGCTGATTGTATTTGCCAGTCGTTTTCTTCTTGTAATAATAGTAACATTTTACTAAACAGCTCTTCTTTTTTATCTGCCAACTTAACTATTACCCTAGTTGCTAATTGTATAATTCTTATTTTCTTACTTTTATTTAATATTTTAATCTCTTCTTCAGTTAACTTAACATTTACTGTAACATCAGTATTATTAGCCTTTAATATTTCTATTGCTGCTTTTTGAGCTGCCCCCAAAGCTACATTTTGAGCTGCCTTTTTTAATATATGAAATATTGCTGGCTTTAATTTGGTTTCTTGCAAAATACAACCTATTTTTTCTATATTCAACGCCCAATTGTCATCCAGTATAGCGACAAGCAAAATTTCTTTCATGTTATCCGAAAAATAACCGCTTGATATTATTTGTTGTTCCCAATCTAATAGATTTTCTAGTACAACCACATCTATCAAGTTGGTTATAAGTTTAATATTGGGTATTCTATCATCAACTTTGCCGATTTTTTTCGTTTGTTCGATTAAATTCATCCACAATGTTACTTTCGTTTCAATACCAAGTTCTAATACTCCATCAATATTGCAGGTAATTGCTTCCCAAAATATTTTTACTATGGTTTCATTATCTTCATTACTAATAAGGCCAGCTAAAAATTTTAATGTCATTAAGTATCTTGGTTCATTTCTATGCTTTGCAATAAATTCTACTACTTCTTTTACTTTTAGATTGTCAGAATTTAATAATTTTTCTTTTAAATAACAAGCTGTAAGATATTCTTGAAATGTTAAATGCACAAAATAACGATTTTGTTTTAAGTGAGTATGTCCATATTTTAATGCAAATTCAGAAAAGTCGGCCATATATTTATCTGGTAGTCGCTGTTCTATTGGGTTTGCTAATAAAGGTATAATAGCATTATGCATAGTTAACTCGGCCTTTGTGGTTAAATCAGCCTTTTTTATTATAACCACTTCTATTGTGTCTCCCTCATACTTTTTATAAGCATATTGTAAATTGTCATCTTCTAGGTATAGATAGATTTTTTGTGTTGCAAGTTTTGATGGTTTTTGAGAACACATAAAAATACAATCATACCCATTATTTAGGTCTCCTTCTGGTCGTAACAAACCATATTTGTCAACCATATCTATTAATAGTTGCTTATACGATTCTTTTGTTTTCTCAACTAAAGCAAAACTTACTGCTAATTTGTCACTACTTACGAAACTTTTATAAGCGACTTTTTTAAGAAATTTTACTTCTTCTAAACTTAAAATATCATTATCGGTAATCTCTTGAATGCTGCTTAAACTGGTAAATTTTTTTAGGTGTACCATGTGATTTTCATTTCTAAATTTGTTGATATATCTTTTACCAAGCCAAAGTATCACTTCTTGATATAAGTCAGTAATGCGAAATTCTCTAGTAAATTTATCTTTTGTGCCTGGGTTGCTCCAAATTAAACTTAACATAGCTATATTAATTGGTACTGTGCACATAGCTTGCACATTATGGTTAGATTTTAGAAAGTCTTGAAGGCTATTACTTAAATCTTTAGTTTCTTTAAATTGTATTTTTACATACCTCGTTATCCCCTCTAGATCTAGCCCGATGTTTTCAACTTTACGTTCAAACTTCATTACTTTTATTAGGCGGGCGTTAGGGCGTGAAGTTATGACAACGTTAGGGTAAGTAAAAATTTCTCCTATAATTTCACTAGCAATATGATCAGCGTTGCTAGCCAGATGGGCTACTTCATCATAACCATCCATCAATAACAATACTCTTTCTTTGTTACCAAGCATCAAGTCAATTTCTTCTTTTTTAAATCCATCTTTTTTGTTTAGTTTAGCGATAGACCATTCCATATTTAAAGATTGAACAATTAACTCAGCAAGATCTTCCTTGGCCCCACGCCCTCTATCCCATTCAACAGTGCCAAGTTTCTTTAACTTAACTTTAAGTACATAATCAAATTTATCATTCCACAACCCACTTTCACCGCTCCATTTATATGCAACATAATGCAACAATGTAGTTTTTCCAATCCCAGCCCCACCAACAATCAATAATCGTTTCATTTTCTCCATTTCTGGATGTTCATCATCTATTTTAGCAAATAAGTTTTCTATACCTATAGCTTTTTTGGTACCTTCTATTTTGTCATACGAGTTGAGAATATTTTGTGCGCCATTTGCCTCACTTTTTTCCTTCAAAATTATTTGCATTTTTACATAATAATCTTCTAGGCTTTGCGCCTTTATATCAGGATCTTCTATTAACTTAGGCAGGGTGTTTTGTAGCTTGTACAACTTTTTTAATTTTACTTTTAAATCTAACAGCTCTGTTTGGGGCATTACTAAATTCCACCATTATTAAGAAAGATTAAATATTTAATAAACACTAGGTTCTTTGATTTATAAATTATGAAGCCAATCTCCACCTTACAGGGTTACCTGATGTTAATATTTTTTTTATAAACTAATTAAGTATAAGTTTTTACTATATTAAATTGTTAGTTTCATTAACTTAGAAACAACCTCTTGCTTGGTATGTTTTTTGGCTAAATCTTCTGCGGTTTCTCCTTTTTTGTTTTTCGTTGTCCAAGATGCACCATGTTTAATTAATATTTGAATTTTTGGAACTTCTTGTTGTTCTCGGAGTTTTTTGTTACGTAAAATAGTCATTAGAGCAGTGTCTCCTTTTTTTCCTATATTATGATGATCAACATCTGGAACCATAGAAACAAATTTTTCAAATTGTTCTGGTGTACACGTACTTCCAATACCACTAAACATTTTTTGAGTTCTAGGGGTAAGTTTTTCTTGTTGCTCTTGAGCCGTTTGGTGACATACTGTTTTTTGTTTAGCATGTGCCGATGTAACCGTTATGGGTGCTGATTTTGATTGTAAATATTGAGGTGTTGTTGGCTTTTTATGAGGCTCTACTGCTGCCATTGTTTGCATTGACAATTTTCTTTCTACATCAGCTATAGCAAGCTCTAAATATGGTTGCCAAAATTTTATCACAAGCTTTTCAGAACTTTTATAATCTTCCTTACTATCTTTAAATATTGCTCCCAGTACTGCTTCCATAGCATCTGCCAACATTTTATCAGTAATAGCATTTTTTTGTTCGTTCTCTCCTAAAATTAATAATTTTTCTAAGGATAAAAATTTTGCAATTTTTAGTAAAACAGAATCATTCCTTACCATTTGTTGCAAAACTGAGTTTATTTTATCAAGAGAATAATTAGGTAATTTATCATATAAATGATTTTTAATTATCAAAGTTAACAGCCCATCACCTAAAAACTCTAATTTTTGATATGCAGCCTCTTGATTTGTATCTAATTTTCTATTTAATGCTTGATATAAATGTATAGGATTATTAAATTTGTAACATAATTCTTTTTCTAATTGTAGATAAGATTGTATAGTATCTAAATTTTCACCAATACTATTTTTCATCTCAATAAAAATTTTTGATGCTTTTAGTTTGTTTTCTGCTTCTTTATTATAATTAATAATAGCTTTTAATAACCACCAAAATGCTTGTAATACATTTTTTTCAACTCCAGCTTCTGGATCTCCAATTTCATATTTTTGACTTAATATATATTGCGCAGAAGAATATTCTTTATTTGCTGCATCTGTGTAATATTTAAATGCTAATTTTTTATCCTTACTAATCCCTTCAAACACACCATCTAATACATAAGCAGTATTATACATAGCAGAAGACAACCCTAATTCTGCAGCTTTTTTAAACAATGGTAATGTATCTATATATTTTTTTTCATTATAATAAAAAATTCCTAAATAATTGTTAGAATGTATATGATTATATTCTATTGCTTTTTGATAGTACTTTATTGCATTACAACGATAATCTTGTGCATAATAATTATTTGAGGATTTTGTAGATTCTTTAAATTTATCACTATAAATTTGCCCTAACTGATAATTAGCATCTATATAATTTTCCTTATCTTCTGTTTTTCTGTTATACTCTCTCTGCTCATATAAACTGATAGCTTTTTTATATAGTTCTATTGCTTGATCAACATCTTTTGTAATTCCTAGGCCAAACTGCAAAACATAGGCATAATCAAAATAAGTCTTTGTAGTATTGCTGCGACCATTATCTACTTCAACAACCTGTTTAAAATAAGCTGCGGCCTTTGTATAATCTTTGGGCATGTCTTTGCCCAAATAATAAACATCACCAATAATTCTCAACGCTTCTATATGATTTTGTTTAGCTGCTTTTTCAAAAAACTGTAAAGCTTTAACAATATCTTTAGAAACTAATTTACCTTCATAATGCAACTTACCAAGTATATAAGATGCTTGTTTTATAGGTTCATTTTCTGAAGTAAAATGATAACCCTCTTTGTATGCTTGTTCAGCTATAACTTTGAGATTTAAATATGCTTCTGAAGTTTCTATAAAAAATTTATTTTCTAACGCTACTTGTTCGTTTTCAAAAGCTAATTTTTGATGCCATACAATAGCTTCTTTATACTCCTTATTTTTAAAATAAATTATACCTAGAGCATATGGAGCTTTTTTATGGTTTAATTTAACTGCTTTTTCATAATGCTCTACTGCTTTGCGTAGATAATCTCGTACATAGTAACCTGAATTTTCAGTTTTTTGAGCTTCTAAAAATTTTTCATTATAAATTAGGCCTAATTGATAGCTAGAGTCTGCATGCCCATAATTTTCAGCTTTAAGATAATACATGATTGCCTCATCAATATTTTTAGTTACCCCTTGAGCATGATGGCACACCCAGGCATAATTATAGCAATCTACCAAGGTGCAATTACGACTATCTTCAGCAGCACGTTTAAAATAAGTTGCGGCCTTTGTATAATCCTTGGGTATATCTTTGCCCAAATAATAAACATCACCAATAATTCTCAACGCTTCTATATAATTTTGTTTAGCTGCTTTTTCAAAAAGTTGTAAAGCTTTAACAACATCTTTAGCAATTAATTCACCTTCATAATGCAACTTGCCAAGTATATATGATGCTTGTTTTATAGGTTCGTTTTCTGAAGTAGAATAATAGCCATCATTATAAGGTTGTTCAGCTATAAACTTAAGATTTAAATATACTTCTGAAGTTTCTGTAAATAATTTTTTTTGTTTTACTTCTTGCTGATGTGTAGACATTAATTGTTGATACAATCTAATAACTTCTTTGAAATTTTTACGCTGCATATATTCTTTAGAGGAAACAATTATTTGAATTTGTCATTAGCATTTTTCCTTATGATTGATTTTTATTAATAATTAAGTATTTAAATTCTATTAACATGACTCTTGCTTCATAGTACCCTAGAAACCTGCAGCTTATTCACTACACTTAGGACAGCCACCATCCCCAGCAATTTCTGCAGTGCTATTTTTTATACTCCTAGCAATTAAAGTTGTTGCTTCTTGAAATATTGTAAAAATTTCTTCTTTTTTATAATCAATATAGTTACAATATTCTAAAACAAGTTTTGTGAGTTCTAACGCACAGTTATGTTGCATTTTCATAAAATCAATCATACCCGTCATCTATTCTGGATCGTAATTGTCAATCCATTCATCTATTTCATGTGCAATCTTTGATTTATTCATGCTTTCCTCAAATAACAAACAACACTTTTTATACTTGACGCCACTACCACACGGACATTTTTCATTACGACCAATTTTCAGTAAATAAACCTTGCTATAAGTACTAAATTGAATCAACAAATTGATGATGATCTTAAATTAAAAGTGATTTTATTAGTAATTTTTTATTTTTTTAGCTTTATAAATTAATATTTATCAGATTTATACAAACATGTCAATAGGATTTTTTTGTATGTAGTTTTTATGAGTCTAAGTAACCTTCTGTGTATGCGTAATAATTCTGCTGTAAATTCATTTATTTTTAAATAGCTTGATCAAAACAAATATATTATTGATTATTGTCAATTTTTACTATTAGATAAAATAGTTATTTTTAGTTTTGTAGCCTACATGGCTTAGAGTGCTTTTAAATTGGTGTTTTTTATGTTAATTAATAACAAAATGCAAAAATTAAAGAAGAAAAATTTATTTTCACAACGTATCGCAACTATTGCTGGAGAAATTCTCTCTATAAAATCCTATGTAAGCGTAATTGATTTGATGCTAGGACTCAATTGGCTTACACCAAATCAACTGAATAATTGGAAAAAAGGAAAAGTACCTTACCTTGAACTAGTTATAACGGTTAATTTGGGCAAAATATCCAACGCCATGAAAGACTTTAAATCTTGGGCACTTTATTCAAAATTAAAACCAAGTATTACTGTTTATAAGCATAAAAATTATAAACTGCGCTTTAGTAAAACTGGGAACCCAAATATTGAAACTGCATATAGCACGCATTATGTTCTATTAAAATCTCAGAAAAAATAATCATTGGTGCAACAAATTAATTTATAATATATCAAGGCTATCTAATGCCTATTTATTTTACGGCTATCACAATTAGTACAATTTGTTGTTGATCATATGGGTTTGGTGAAAAATTGGATCTGTAACTCGCAATAAGTATTGTTTTAAAGAAATACTATTACTTCTTTTTAAATGTTGAGCACAACTCACCATTTTAGTCCTAATAACCCTGTGTCTCCATTAGGATTAACACTCTTAGTCTTACGACAAATGGATCTATTCTTCTCATAACTTCATACTAGATCGCTACCAATCTCGCACATCTAAGTAGCACACTGATAACAGAACATCTGGTTATACAATAAGCTCTACACCAATGCCATGATGATTTGATTTGAACACCAAAAGGTTTTCAAACTTTCCTCTAATCCTTGATGTTAGAGAAATTCTCTCACTTTATTACTACAGATTTACCTACAACAGTCACTAAAACTATCACCCAAGATCGCCATCACACCTAACGCACCATTGCGCTTTCGTTAAAAATGCTGTAAAAATCAGAATAAACATGAAAAATCAAATGGAGAGTAGATCTTTGAATTGTTGTTACAAAATATGTATACCAATATATGTTAATTGTATGTTCATCGTATGTTAAACGTGATCATTGCGTATAATTCATTGGTTATAAAGGCTTTTTTCACGTAAAAATTTTGTTGATATAAAAAATCAGTGTACAATTAAACATACAACGAACATACAAGCAGCTTATATTCGACATACATTTAGCATATATAAACATACAAATAACATACATTGGCATACAAAAATTAGCATGTTCAAAATGCTTTTAATGCACCATAATTTAGACAGGCGATACTTTTTTAAGTTTACTAATAATAAAATTAAATCAGGTTATTTAAATGCGTTTACCATGAAAGATCCTTTTATTATTAAAACTCATCCCAAGTACAGAGAATTAATAAAACAATTGAAAGAATGATTTTTAATAAAATAGAGATTCTATTTAGTAAATAAACAATAAAACACAGCAAGTTGAACAGCTCGTTTCGTTTATGAGAATATGCATTCTAATTGTGTTTGAGGGATTTTCTTTTAGGTGAAGATGATCTAGATCTTTCTCCTTCTTGAGAGGTTGATCTTTCTCTCGATGCTGATCTTTCTCTCTCTGCACCTATTGCTTGATTATGTAAAGAATAAGGGTTATCAAACCCATGCAACATAGAACTACCCATAGTTTGTCCAGACGGATAGGAAACATCATCAGCAGCAGAAACGGGAACTAGTGGATGTGAACCAAACTGCCCACAAGTGTCAGCAAGCTTTCTTTCGGCTGCAACCGCTCTTTCTTCAGCAGAAGCCGCCCTAGCTTCTGCTGCTTTTACTCTTTCTTTTGGATCCCCCTCTTTTCTTGCATTATTTAAAAGTGTTTTTGCATCGCTTTCTGTTAAAAGTCTAATATCACTTTCTTGTTTTAATGCATTACATTGTTGTTTAAGGTAATTTAATGCTATATCAATTCCATCATCACCAATACTAAATAATTGATTTATATAAGAACTATAAATATAACTTTTAACAACATCTTTACTAGATGGCTCAACAAGCTCTAAAAATTGTTTTTTCATTTGTTTAATTGAATGCATATAATCAAATGCCCACGATATTGCTTGTAAAAACACTTCTTCTCGTACGAGCCCAGTATCTTGAGAATCATCACTAGAATCATTATTTAATATATTTCTTTTTTCTGCAATTTTCAATACTTGGTTAATTGTTAATATAAATTTTTTAACCCCTTCCTTATCTCCATAATTCTGCAAATCACTTCCTAGCATTTCAATAAGTTTTTTGTTAATTTCCTGTATTCCTCTGCTTTGCGCAATGATTATATTTGCATTATCTTTAAACCATTGCCTAATAAATTTTCCTAGTCCAATACCCCTTCCTTCATGTAGATAAACAATTACATCATCACCAATTTCTTTACCATTTTTATCTTTCACTTTGCCAAAGTTAATACTATCAAGCATAATTCCACTAACAGTCGTGGAGAATATCTGTTGCATTATAATGCCCTCATTAATACCACCTTTTGCCTCAACGTCTTTTTTAAATTGCTGTGGAAAATATTTTTCAAAATATTTTTTTGGAGTTTCAGCACTTTTCCCCCTGTTAAGATAATGTGTAAGATGAGTTAAATTATTTAAATCATTGTAGCAAACTGCAATGAACCATTTTGTGCCTTTTATTTTGCCATCCAATGGATCGCGTTTAAAATATTTACTTATTTCTTTTTTAAGATCATTATTTTCAGGTTCTTCTCCCATAAATGCTTTTATAAAATAGTTATTACTAGAATTATTTAAATAATTTAGTAAGAGCTTTTGTTTTTCTGTGATTTTTTCTCTTGGAAAAACATGATCTATATCAAATGCCAACCTAGTGTCTGTTAGTAAACTTGCACAACAAAAAGCTATGGTAGCTTTTTTATCATTCAACATGTCTTCTAATAAAGCTTCTTTTGTTGGTTCAATTGTTACTTTATCTTTTTCATGTGAAAAAAAACCACCTTCGGATGGTATATTATCCAACAAATCATTCATGGATATCTGGAATTTTACCGTAGATAAAACAGTCAACTCTGCTAAAAGAGTGTTTGCCATCTTTGCACCTAACTTTTCTAATTCTTCTTTTGTAGGCATTATGATCCTTATTTTTTTAAGTGTAAATATATATAACGTTTGGTTTTTTAACCTAAATTTTTATGTTCTAATATTTATAGACCATTCAAAGTTAAATTAAGTTCAAACAACTTTCAACAAACGACACAAATAATAATGGCCTAAAATGCTTATTCTTGTTTAATTTTTATAAATAACTAACATACCTAACAATCTAAATTAAACTAATTTCTTGCTGTTGTTTCTCATAAACACTAGTTGCTTCGCAATTTAATAACTTATAAATATTAATCCATTCGTCACCTTGTTTAATCTGTAAATCTGGATTGAAAATATAATAACCTCTTTGTATACGCATAAATAATTTACGATTATATGCACTATTACTATGAATTTCATTTCTAGCAAAAACACCAGAAATATATGCACGCCGTTTACGTTTTTCTTTGATAACAGATCCTGGAAAATCTTCTAATAATTTTAAAAAATAATCTACTTTAAAAATACTTACTTTATTAAAATATAACATTTTTGTATAGTGATAGTCTTATCCAATACAAAATGAGCATGAAATAAAACCTGATTCTAATGCAAAATGAGCATGAAATTAGTTTAAAGCAGGGCTTTTAAGTCAAAAGTCGTCCAACATAGTTGGATGATAATACACATGAACGATTCAAAACTTTCAAGCCCCGAAGATATTAAGACATTTTTGTCCAGCACCTATAAAGTTAAAATTACTATCAACAAATCAGATCGATATGCTTGGCTAGCAAGACTTATAAAAAAAGTTAAATATTTTTCTCTAAGAAAAAAAGATAAAGCTATTGTTAGGGAATATATGTTTAACATGACCGGATATTCCACACCACAATTAACAAGGCTTTTATCTCAATATAGAACTAAAAAATGGATAGGCAAAAAAGACAAACAAGCAAATGCTTTTCCTACAAAATATACTAAAGAAGATATATTACTATTAGCAGCAACAGATGAGTACCATTTAACTTTAAGTGGAGGGGCCACAAAAAAATTATTTGATAGAGCGTTGCATGTATATAAAGACTGTAAATATCAACGTTTATCAGAGATATCTATTGCTCACATATACAATTTGCGTAAAAGTATAACCTATAAAACTAAACGTTTAGTTTTAACTAAAACCAACTCTAAACCATCAGTTATAGGTGAACGTAAAAAACCATACCCCAACAATCAACCAGGATATATTAGAGTTGACACTGTACACCAAGGAGATTTAGATGGCTATAAAGGAGTGTATTACATTAATGCTGTAGATGAAGTTACTCAATTTGAAGTTGTATGTTGTGTTGAGAAAATCAGTGAAAATTGGCTAATTCCTATTTTAGAAATGATACTTAACTTTTTCCCGTTTAACATAATTAATTTTCATAGTGATAATGGCTCTGGATATATCAACCATACAGTTGTAAAATTATTAAATAAATTACATATTAGTTTAACTAAAAGCAGAGCCAGACACTCTAATGATAACGCACTTGCAGAATGTAAAAATGGTGCAATAATCAGAAAACAACTGGGATATATGCATATCCCACAAAAGTGGGCACCATTAATTAATGAGTTTAATTGTAAACATTTGATTCCTTATGTTAATTTCCATAGGCCATGTTATTTTGTGGAAATTAAGATTGATCAAGATGGCAAGCAACAAAAAACTTATCCATACAAATTAATGATGACTCCATACGAAAAATTAAAATCTCTGGCAAATGCAGAGACTTATTTAAGGGATGGAGTTACATTTGAATCTTTAGATCATCAAGCATTAGCAATTTCAGATCTAGAAGCAGCTAAAAAATTACAAACTGCTAAAAGCAAATTATTTGCTGAAATCACTAGTAAAGAACAAATTATACTACATGATGCTGTTAATGAATCTTCGATACGTGTTGATAAAGCTGTTGGACAAAATATAAAAAAATAAGAGTTTTTTTCACATTGTTGCCTACAGCCTTACCAACACGTCATTAACAGCAACTATTTATTTAATAATAATTTTAAAAAACATTTAAAAAGAAGATGGTGCTTTTATTTTAAAAAGTTGGTTTAATGGTGGTTATAAAGTAAGTTTAATATTAACGTTTGGTCGACTACTGACTTAATGTTATTTCATGCTCATTTTCGGATTAGAAAATACTGTGATCCATTGTATCGTAAATGTTAGGCTCGATAACCGCCATCATTGCATTGACCAAAAAAAACTCCATATGCCATTTTCCAAGCTTAACTAATTTAGCATCAACTTGTAAATCTAGTTCTCCTGAATTTAATAATGGTTCTAATGATCCTAGTTTATTTTTAGCAAATAATCGATCAGACAGTGCTTTATTCAAAGCAATTTGCCATGCATTATGTCCATTATTGTCGACTAGATTAATGTCTGCTCCCTTGTTGGACAATTCTTTTACTAAACCAACATTACCAAAATAACTGGCAACCATTAGCGGTGTTTGATTGAACTGATTTCTAAAATTAATTCCATATAAATTGATTTGCTGTAATACTATAGCCAAATTACTACCAGCATAACCAATAAAATACTTACGTTCTAATAACATTAGACTTTTTTTACGATCTAAATTAATCGAAGGTGCAAACTTTACTTTGCTTAATTCATATAATAATTGGTTTTCTTCATAAATAAATGCATACTCAAATAATAACAACTGAGACTGCTTGTTTGGTATCTGACCCAAGGCCTGTTGTTGCAATAGTAATAATGCTTCTTTAGTAATAATTTGCCATGGGACTGGTTTATTGTGCAAAATGACTACTTTAATTGCATCTGCTTGAGCCTTTTTGCCCTGTAATTCCAAGCGCACTACTTCTTGTTGCCATTCATCTATTGTTGATTCATGCTGCTCAATTCCTGTTAATTCAGAATTAGCATTTAAATCTAGCAATTCAAATATTTTATGGTTGAGGGTATCTTCTACAAAATAAACTTGATTAATAGCCCTAGTAATAGCTACATATAACGAATTAACATAAAATTTATAAATTTCTAGTGAACGATCAGCTTTGTTTTTAACGCGGCAATATTGCAATTCTAGCTCTAAATCCTCTTTGTTAACCCCATCAATAATTTCAGTAAATTTTTTTGCATTACTAGCTATAAAATTATATAAAATTACATTATCGTATTCTAAACCCTTAGCTTCATGGATAGAAAAAATTAATGGTGTTTTAAAGTGCCTGCTTGCTTCTAATTTTTGTTCATCACGCAATACTAGAACTGCCCAATGGGTTGATTTAGCTGTTTTAATGCTTAATTCTGTAACAATTTCATGATCATTAGCTAAATAATAAACTGCACCAACCATACTACTATGACTTTCCATAAGATAATTACTTTCTTGATCAATCGATCCAAAACGAACATTTTT
The DNA here is from genome assembly GCA_903907935.1 of uncultured Francisellaceae bacterium. Taxonomy (GTDB): domain Bacteria; phylum Pseudomonadota; class Gammaproteobacteria; order UBA6186; family Azoamicaceae; genus UBA6186. The sequence continues at coordinate 43,323 of CAIVQA010000005.1, read as the reverse complement.
AATTTTTAGTAATTTATTAGCCAAATTAACCACCAGTTTAGAATTACGATAACTTCTATATAAAATTTGCGTAATAGTAGTTGACCGATAAGTTTCATAAAATAAGCTCTTGATTTTAGCCCAAGAAAAGAAATTTGGATGTACAATTTGATTAGAGTCTCCACACAATATAAATTGTTGTGGGTATAGTAAACTTTTTAAAAGTAATACTAATTGTACTTCACTTAAATCTTGAACCTCATCAATTACTATTAAATTATATTTTGCTTGACCCAAAGATAAATATTCAAAAGCCAACATATTAGCATCATGTAGTTGATTAGTATTTAAATAATCTAAATATTTTTTAAATAATTCGTAAACCAGTTGTCGCTCTTCTTGACTATAGATTGATTGTTTAATCCCAAGATTTAAATATTCTGTAGCTGATAAATACTCACTTGTAGGATCACCAGTGATCACTCCTTTAAATTCTTCATATAATTTATTTGGATCGTGAGCAACACTATAATTATAATATTTTTTAACCCACCCAATAAAAATTTGAAAATCTAATTCTTTCCTGTTTGTAACTCTAATGGTTTCTATAAACTCCTTGTATGATAAGAAATCAACTTCTTGGTTATCATTAAAATAATTATTAGCATAATATAATTTACATGCATGTTTAACTAAATAAGCGGAGGCAGTTACATATAATATTTGCCCAGGGTATGTCTTCATCTTTTCCAAAGCAACCAAAGTTTTACCGCTACCAGCTGAGCCAATAATAATTAATGGTGGCGGTAATTGAAAAGTTTCATTTTGTAATTTATCTAAGGAAATCAATCGATCTAAAATATGGATATACGGGTTGTTTTCATTAATATAGCTCAATGATTCAGTTGGTAATTCTTGTGGTAAATCAACAATTGCCTCTACTTTATTAAGATCGATTTTTGCATTATTTAAAAAACTAGATTTTTCATAAGCATGATTATAAATGATTTCTAACATTAATGCATAGTTACGTTGCCCACAGCTAATAATTGTAAATAACAGACGGTTAGTATAATCTAATTTTGCTCGATAATATTTTGTGCCAGATATTTTTTTAATTTCGGCAGAATAAAAATCATCCCTTTCAATCATCTCAACTACTTTGTTGTATTGTTTAGCAACTAAAGAAGTGTTTAATCCTCGATACTTTAATACTTGCATATTAAAACTGCCTATTTTTTAGTTTGCTCATTGCGAATATGTATAAACAACAGCACGTCGATTTTGGATAATTTAATTTTTTGTTGTTAGCTCAGCATAAATCGGTTCAGCATCTTCTCGTGTTAGTTCCGATCCGATTGATGGTTGTTTAAAAATATTTCTATGATAACCATAATCTGGACGCTCAAGTCCTTGCTCAATTTGCCACGACACAAGATCTTCACGCATATAAATTACTCCTTCATGCTTTTCAAATGTTATAGGAATGGTATATGTATTCTTTATGTAAAACACACCTTTATACCTGTAACCAATCGGCAGAGAAAGTAGCTCATCATTAAGTCTTTCGATTAATTTGTCATAATGTTTAATTGTTTGTTCATACTCATCTTGGCTCATTAATCTAATAATCTCTTTTTGGGCATACTCATATTTATTTTTTAAAAATTTTATACTCGACAATAAATCACTAACAAATCTTCTACTTTTACTCATCTCAATCAACTCACTTTAATTAAATTTACAGTAATTTTAAGATAGTTTATAAGAAACTAAAATTATACCTTGCTCATATATTCCGTCATGGCAGGAGAGAGCAAAGTACTAATATTTAAATTATTGCTAGATGCAAATAGTTTAATTTTATTGTGCAATGTTTTATTAACTGTTGTGCTTATTTTGATATTAAGTTTAGCTGCATTTGTAGGTTTTGATTTAACTGTAGGCTTAGATTTAACCATCTTAGCAGTTGGTTTTTTGGTTACCTTATTGCTTACCATATGATATTGATCCTTAAAATTTTTTATATTAAAGAATTAAGCAACGTTTTCCGTATTTTGCTTGGTTTCCACAACAACCTGTTTATTTATATGCTCTTTAATTGCCGCACTAATCATTTCATGAATTGTAAGATTATGTTTTAATGCAAACTGCTTTGTTTTGTTGTGCAAAGATCTAACCATATTGACATTAACTCGAATGAACTTCGCTTTAACTTTATTAGTTTTTACAGTCTTTTTAGATTTAGAAACTGCAACCTTAGAAGTTGATTTCTTGGTTATTTTTGTACTTTTAATCACCATAAATATTTATTCCTTAAAAATTAATAATAACTAACCATTAATATATCATAAATCTTTTAATTTACTAACTATTTCTGATTTAAAATTAGCGATATTATTTAATTTGGATCAAACCAATAAACCTTACCGCTCAAGTTTCTGATAATCCCCACTGTTCTATAAATGTTATGCTTAGATGCTTTTTGAGCTGAGTGAAGCACTTGATGATAATTAAACAAATTATAATTTTTTGGTGCCAAAAACAAGTACGTAATCCACTCCTATTTAACAAACATCTTCAATTAATTAAGCAATATTTTTTGATATCAAATTAGATCTCCTGTCCCAAATTATTTTCTCACATCCAAGCTATATAACGTTGGTGCTATAGATTCTGTCAAATTGGCCATCTATCATATTTTGATATGCAATCAATGGTTGTGGCTACGTACCACAAAAACGCTTAAACATCTTCTCTATAATGGGAGAATTTTCAGCGATTGTATTGCATTTTTTATAACCAAAACCAGTTCAAATCGAGCATTTCAAAAATACTATTACCTTCAAAATATACTATTTCTTCATTAATTTGTCTAACATGAGGGAGGCATAACAAGAATTGTTCATTTAGATTTATTCGTGACCAAGGGTTTATATAAAGAATATGCCTATTTTTTAATGTCCACTCAGTCATTCCATTAAACAACCAAGCAGCAGAAATACCGGTATATTGCGGCTTTTGTTTCCAGCACCATGCACTATTTAGTTGGTTATTGGTACTATATTCCGTCCTTGTTTCATTATTCCTCAAAGGTCTTGACCCAAAAAATGCCTCTATTTCATCAACAAAATCTATATGTTCAGAAAAAACATTAATTGCTAGTACTAATGGATATTCAAGCTTACCGTATTTATTATTTTTTTTCTTGAAAGCCGTTTTTACGCACTTACACACATTTATCAAAGAGGCCATTTGAGGATAAACACAAGAAATAAATCGCTTCGGTTTTGAAGATTGTTTGAATAACTGTAGTTCAATTTCCCACCCTGTTTTGACTTCCTTTTCCTTCCATATCCATTTTACTCGGCTTTGATTTTTTGCCCTAAGTTGGTCAAGCATGGAACTTATATTGTTACATAATGGTTTTCTGGATACTGTACAATTGGATTGTTTAACTATTGATACCCAAAGCTTTGCATCTTCAACATCATGGAATTTTTTATTTATATCGTAAAATAGTGATTTAATTTCTTTTCGCTGTGTTACATCAGCATTATAATTATTGTATACTAATATAGCTTCCAAATAAAATTTAACATCGTTATCTCCCTCTACTAAAAAATCTGGCTTTTTGTTACTTTCATTTTGTAAATTTGGATGCACAATTACTTTATATCCGATTTTATACAACAAATAATGCAAAAGCAGCTCAAACATAGCAGATTGACACTGTACAACATTATCTGTTGTTAACCGTTTCTTTAACTGATCTTTCTCATTATCAGGATATTGATTAAATGCTGCTTCAAGTAAATTTCTTACATCCTTAGATTCATTACGACCAGACTTTGCCAAATAATCAAATGGATGCTCACCAAGTATAGCACCGATATTGCAACTCTCTAGTATATTTAGATCTTCAAATAGTTTTTCACTCACATCTACACCTTTTACAATTTGCTACCATAAATAAGATCCTATTGAGATACCTTAAATACATTGATTTATTGTGATAATAAGAGTTTGTTAATAAGTTTTCAATATCAATTCTTCCAACCTTAAGTATTTTATGCCTATTGCAACTACACATTGAAGAAAAAAGCAAACTGGAACGAGCCCCTCGATTTATTTTAATCTTTAAACTGTATCAATTACTCTCTCATTGTTCCAGGTTAGCTTGTAATTGATTATAAGTTATTCCACGCAACTTGAGTTCAGATTTTAAAATATTTGATACGATTGTTTTCCATTTTCCAATGATTGCTTTGGAAACAATTTCAAGAGTATATTATTCGTTTTAGAACGAACTTCTTCAACAATATTTAAACCGTCATCAATTGTTTGATTCACTAATTTTTCTAATAATTTACAGCTTATAATTTGATGTTCTATAGCAATCTTCTGTATAGGAGATAATTGTATACCTATTACTATTGTTGAGTCGCTTTGTGTAAAAGAGATTTCAATTAGTTTCCTAATTAATGGTATCAATTTTAACTGCAATCTAGCAGCTTCATTCTTTAACCATATAAATAATAGATCTTCTAATCTAATAGAAAATCTTTGTCCCTTATTATTAAAGCGCAATTGGGCTAATAAATTTTCTGTTTCTTCAAAAGCAAGGTTACGTAGGATTTCTCCCTGCTCTTGGGTAGCTAAAACAAATTTTTCTAACAATTTAGCTGTAAAAATAATATAACCCATTTCGCTACGACCAGTTTGAGTATAACAACTGCTCTGCTTAGGTTTCTTAGGATAATTAAGTACCACTGAACCTTGTTGCATCTTCTCATACAGTAAATCCCTAATAAATACAGAAATGGTTATCCTATTTTTTTGTGCACAACTAGTGATCCAATTGGCTAAACAATCATCAAACTTAATGCTAATAATTCTCATCGACTTAGCTCCTTATTTAACCTTTCCAGTTTGTTAGTTGGTAAGTGGTATAATTCTGTAGTTTTATTTAATGGTTCAATACCGGATTTAGTAATTTCCGGTAACTTGTGTGATACTGCATTTTGTAGTGACCGTGTAATTGAATCTGTTCCTAAATGTTTTAACGCATCGTTAAAGTCGACTTTTTCCATACCAATAATTTTTTCTGGGTAAGCAATTGCAACTTGTAACCCTCGTTCTAAATAACTGTTAGCAGCCACCATCAACACTTTATTAGAGTTGGCATTAACTCCATCTTGATCAGCACATAAAATAACTTTTTTGGTATCGGCTGGTAATGGAACATTTTTAAGATTAGATACTGATAAAGCTGCAAAAACTTGATCTAATGGTTTAGTTTGAGAAATACTTAAAGCAGTTTCAATGCCTTCTGCAATATAAACAGTACCTGGAATTTTTGCTTTATTAATAATAACCGCAGCATGCGCCATACTACCGAGGTTGGCTTTAACGGTTACTGGCAGCTTTTGTCCTTGTGTGTTAGTATAAGTTTCGTTAAGTTTATTACCTTGTGAGTTTAAAAAGATCCTCACTATCCCTTGAATAATGCCGTCTATATTTTTAATTGGGGCTAATAAGGCTGGCACCATGCGACCTAAATCTGGATGTTTCAATTTGGCACAGAATTTAAAATCGTCTGGAATAGTGCCTTTTATACCTCTAAACTCTCGTAAATATTTTTCAGCTAATGTTCCTTGGATAACTGTACCTTTATTATATATATTTTGTGCATAACTGATTTTTTTGGCGTCCAGTGTTACATGTTGTAATTTTTTATTAGTTTTGATAATTGGTTTGTCTAAAGTTTGATTAAATAATTTAGTTTCAACATTAATATTTAATTCTCTAGTTAAGTTGATCATTGCGGTTTTAAAATCACAATTAAAGCGATCTATATAAAGAGATAATAGGTTTTTACCGCCAATACCTTTTTCAAAATCATGCCAAAACCCTGCTTTATCGCCGGATAGTTTAACAACCAGCGATCCTTTGGTACCCCACCTGGCCTCATAACTGCTGGTTTTTTGCGGTGAACCCAACCAATTAGTTGCATGTTCTAAAATATTAGCGTGTAGCTTGTTAATTACTTGTTCTATAGTTACTAAATTAGAGTTATATAAGGATTTTTTTTGATTTGCTGGTTCTTGAGATTTAAGTGGAGTATTTAAATCGTCAGAATGAGATGTAGCTTTTCCGGTAACATTCTTAATCATATTAGATACTTTATCTCTTACCTCATTTCTATTAGGATCTAAATACTCTAATGCACTACAGCTACCCGCTAATCGCTGTTCCAAAGCATGTTGATAGCTTTCCAGATGATCGACCAAAATAGTTACTTGATCGCCTCTTGTTACACTCACCAAAAATTCACCAATCGAGGTAAGTTTAGGAATGGAAGATTGTTTGCGAGTTTTAGGATCTGGGCAAATATACCAAACTGCCTGATTTTTACTATATATGTTAGTTGGTGATTTTTTTAAATCCAAAGTAAAGGTGTTATTAGTTCGATCTTGTACGGTTGCCATATGATCGTTGCTAATTTCTAAAATTTTTACCCACTTTGATTTAGGAAGATTTTTAACGTTATCATCTTTAACCATAATCACATCATGGGCTTTAAGATCGCAAGTTAAGATTTCTTTACTGTACGCTCCTCTTACTAATGCAATGGTTATAAGTTTATCGGCTCCTTGCGCCACAAAAGCCGTTGCAGCATAGGCATGATCCCAATGCCCATTAATTAATTCCTTTAAATTTAATGTTATGAGTTTGTCATTTTGTAACTTGAGTTCAACTGATCCATCTTCTTTATGTGCTAAAACTGTTGCAGTTTGTCCATTATAAATACCTGTTATATTGTTATTTTTTGTCCAACGAATTTTATCACCCAACATTAAATTGCGTTCTTCTTCTCGATGTAAACTAATAATACTGGATTGATCCTCTGGTGACCAAATAATTTTCTCTTTACTGTTTTGATCTTCTAACACTAAAATTTGATCTTCTAAATTTTTATGTATTACTTGATAATATGTATTAAATTGAGTTTTTAGCTCGAAAGGTTTTTGCATAAAACAAACTAAATCTTTTTCATTGAAATAATAAATTTTTTGTTGTTCCGCGATAGTTAGGCTAACTTGAGTTAAATTTTTAAAAGTAACATCAGTACCAGTTAATTGTCCTGTAGCCTTTAATCCTTCTCTAATTAAATGATTTACAACTTTTCGATCATTATGTTCCGGGGTGATTAATATAGTATTTGTTTGCTCTTCTGGTGTTTTTTGTAAATATAATTCTGCCATCGTTATTAATCTTTCGTTATGATCGGGAATTTCAACTAAAGAATTAGATAACCGCTCTAGGGCATTTGGAATTTGATCTTTATAAATATGTTGCATTACATTTAAGGTTTTAACTGATTTAAATCGAACATTTTCAGTCATAGCAACAGAGTGCATTTTTGAGCCTAACATTAAATAAAAAATTCTACCTGCTTCAACTGAAGATAACTGCTTATAATCACCCATAACGATTAACTTAGTATTTAATTGTTCCATTTTAGTAAGAACCGCAAACATCTCAGACGTTCCAATAAATGATGCTTCATCTAATACAAATAATTTATTGCCGCCATATTCTAATTTAGCAAGCGTTGGATCCATATTTAATAATCTTTCGCTTTCTATTAAAAACTTACGCACGGTTAAAGTTTTAATCCCGGATCGTAACAAATGAACATCGCCAGCTAAATTTTGACTACCAATTTTTAACCGTTCTTTAGCACTTGTAGTAACGGTTAATCCAATAATTTCAAAATTGGCATCCAGACATAACTTATTTAAGGAACGTAGCATGGTGGTTTTGCCTGTTCCTGCAACCCCTTGAATGCCAACTACTCGATCTTGATCCGTTAATATTAATTCTATTGCTTGTTGTTGTCCCTTAGTTAAAGTTTGATCAATCATTGGTTTTGATATAATTTGTGGCATAACATTTTTGCCCTGCTCTACTAGTTGCAAACACGTTTGTTCTAAATTGACAGTTGCTTGGGTGGTAATTGATGACTCATTGATCTCTTTAAGCGAGTGGCCTAGTGCTAAATCTAATTGAGATTGTAATACTTCTTTAGGAACTGTGATCCCTAAACTAAACAATTCTAATTGTAAGTCTTTTAAAGAAAATACTGCATCTCTTTCTTGAAATTTATGAGTTGCCCAATTGAGTACTACACTCGCTATATTAGTTTGCCAATCGCTTTTAGTAATTGGGTTATTAGTTAAATCTATAGAATTATTGATTTCCGGATGAGAGCTTAATGAAAAATTTTTAACCTGTACTTGTCTATTATCTAAGTTACATTGTTTAATACTATGCCCAATTAATGCACTAATTGCAGCTTGTGGTTTTTTAATATTATTAGACCAAATAATTCTAGTTCCAAATTCTTTAGCATAATTTTGTAATCTATTAAGCTGCGATGCCGAAATGCTGCTATTAAAGTCCAAGATCCAAATCTGTTTAGAACGCAGTAATTGTATTTGGCTCATCGGATTTTGTTTGATTTGATCTGATCGATTTTCACAACTTTGTAAAAATCCATTAATTGTTTGGGTACGTTTTATACCCAATTCTTCCGCAAATGTTGCAACTCTTTTAAAAGTTTGGGTAATGCCAATGGGGTAAAATCCATGTTTATAAGCTATTTTTACCAAAGGTTGTAGGATCTCAGTATAATTCTTACAATTCGAACCAGAAACTATCATTTGTTGATCAGAATTAGTTAATAATAATTTTAAAGATTGCCGTAATTCTGGTTTATGATCCATGGTTAAATAATTAGCACCAATTGCGGTCACCACTTGTAAAACTTTATTTTTACTCTGCCTTACATTTAGCACATTCAGAATTTCTAAATCACGGGCTTTTTGGGTGGTCAACAGATCGTTTTTTAAAGACAACAATTCTCCGGATTTAAATTGTTCAGCAATCACTTTATCTAATAACAAAGGCGCATAATTGCTAACACTTAAGCCGCTAGAGGCTTTTTTTAAATCTTTCATGGTAAATGTTGAACGCCAGTCACTTAATTCGCTAGCAGCCTTAGTTACTGCAAAATATGCTAATCCATATGGATTAGGTGGAGTAACAGAGCCTCGCTCCATAGCTTTGGTGCTATATTCTTGTAGCCAAGAGAGACTATAGCCACATTTTTGTAACTCTACAGTCCAAGCTAAATCTAAATGTTCCGGATCGACTTTAATTTTATCTTCCCGAGTATTAAAGTTAGCAATTTGAGCAGCTTTGCTACCTGTTAACCCTAACTCTTGCAGCTCTTGGGTTATCTGCTGCCGCCGTTTAGAAAATTGATCAATTAATTTTTGTGGAAATCCTTTAAGCTCAAATAAGCCTTTGCTTGATGTTTGAACAATTTCATAACCTAGTTTCATCAATTCTTGAGCTAATTTACCCCGATAAATAACACCTAATAACATTTTATTGGAGTATACCTCATCAAAATATAAGGTTCGCCATTTAAGATCTGAGCGGCAAGTTGCATTCACCACTACACAATGAGTATGTAAATTAGGATCTAATGCCCTGGAATCGGTGTGTTCAAATTTAACCACTAATAAATTACCGGTATTTTCCAATTGAACATTGCCATTTTTTTTTACTCTGGTTAATGCGTAATGCTTTTCCATATACTTAAGTGCATCATTCACTGCTATTCTATGTGCCTCTAATACTCGAGCGTCTCTTGCCACCACCGCTAAAATAGATACTGATTTAGGAGCAGAAAAAGTTAAATCATAGCCTGGACGATGAACTTTGGTTGTGGATTGCATGCTAACATTTTTTGATAACTTACCTTCTAACGCAGCTATAAATTCCGGTAATTGAGCATTTCCATGCATATTAAGAAGCTCAGCACTTTTTCCAAACCATACGCCTTGCAACTCACCATCTTTGGCGTAATAATTATCATCTTGATAATAACTACCGGCTTTAGCGGCTGATTTTAAGGTATAAATGCTTAACATATTAAAACTCTACTTAAAACTCTACTTCCATTATTTCTGAAACTATTTTTTTTGCTTTAATAGACTTTGAAGGTACAGGTTCTTTAATGATCGAGTCTTCATTATTAGTAGATTTTAAAGGAGCAGCGTCTAATGTTAGATCTGTGGTTAACGATAAATCTAATGATTTTCTTGGATGTAATGCTTCCGATAGAATAGGGCGAGATTTAGCAGTTAATTTTATTTTAGTAACTGGCGTATTTTCCGGCAATAACATATATGCTTCACAATCATTTAATTTTAAAAACTCAGTATCTAAAATTAATGGTTCTTTGCGCCGTTCTTGCTGTACCGATACTCCGTCTCTAATATCATTAGCTCCATAAGAAAATCCCTCACGTTTCTCAATAACTTCTCTTTGTCCGGTTAATCTCGACATCCAAACGGCCGTATCCGGACATTTGGTACGATAGCAAAGATTGGTGTTATACATAGACAACAATGCTTCAGCTTCATCTCTGCCATAAATTGAGCGTAGTTGATGAATATCCTGAAAAGCTGTAACCCCACATACTCCATATTTACGACCTTGCGATAATAATAAACTTAAACTAGATAGCCGATGTAAACTTGCTAATTCATCAATTAATAACCAAATGCGTCTATCAAATGATGGCGTTAAGGACAGCATGCTGCGAGCTGCAACATCCAGCCATACGGAAATTAATGGCTTTAATGCTTCTAGTTTGTCAGCATTTGTGGCAATAAAAATCCAACTATCATTTACTTCATTTTGGATCCAACGTTTAATAGAAAATAATGGTTCTACTCCCTCATCTTTTAAATATAAAAAAGATTTACAATAAGTCGCTAATGTCGATTTAATTGATAATGCCATTTTTTCAACAGATCCTGCGACTAATGGTTCAGCTACTGTTCCATGCAATAAACTACTGAGTGATCCAAGATCGGAACTAAACATAGGACATAATAATGATTTAGTTTTAGTGTTTCTAGTATTTATAGCATGCTTTGCTTTTGATGTGATCCAATCCATTATAGGATCCGTTAATCTCAATAAAACTCTCCCTTTACTAGAATTTGACTTAATAAAACTATTGAAGAGTTTTTCTTTTTCACTAAAATCCGGCATTTCTTTAAGCTCTGTTAATGTAAATGCTTTAACTTGATCACAAGTTTTAATTATAAGTTGACTTATATTATTATTTGCATCGTAAACTATGCTAGGCGTAAGACAGCTTTGTAGCAATTCTTTGGTAGGAGCTTTAGACATTAAATGAAGATCATGTCCTCTAAGTTTTTCTGCTAAAGTTGCAAAAATTGTCCGTGCTGAGTGGATCCAAAATGGATCGCTACCAGATAAATGTAATGGCATCAATGAGGAAGCAATTGCTTCAAAATCAGCTAAGTCTTCCGATTCTTGCCAAATATTCCAACCAGGACTTCTTTCATCTAATGGATTTAAAATAATATCATGATCATGTCGATAATAGTGCTTAATAAATGTACCGGAATCATCATAAACAATTGCTCGCTGTTTACGTCGTCTAATATGATCCATTAATTCCATCATACAAATGGATTTACCGGAACCAGTCGTTCCTGTTATTAAAATATGTTTAGTTTCAGAGTCTTTAACTAATGGAACCCCTGCAATATTAAGATCAGAACATTTTTTATGTTTTTTAAGAAACTTTTTTAAATGGTTGCTGTCTAGAAATAATGCACCTCGAATATCTTGGTTAATAGTTTGTAATTTGCCTCTATAACCCAAAAACATTATGACACCCATTAAAAATATGATGGATCCTTTTAAACTAGTTAACAAAACATAGTGAATTACTGTAGAAAAATTATTTAATTGTTGAACTAAAAATTGATGTCGAATAAATTGATCAGCCGCCATTGTAATAGTCGCACCAGTTGATTCTTTAACACTATGCACTGCTTTATTACCGTAAATTGCAATCTCTAATAAGGCTTCTACATAATTACCAAGCAAATACCATTGATATTTAGTTGTTTTTTGCTGAATATAAAAACCACCAACAATTGTATATAATAAAAATGATAATAAAATTAATCTCTTTGATACCTGCCCAAACATCTGAATAGCATGCATAGTTGTTTGACCACCTCGAGTAAAATGCTTAAGCATATTGCCGGCTCCAATTGATTACTGGTGAAAAGTAACTATGTTTTTCTAACGTGTGGTGTGGTATCTTTAGAAAAGTGGCGTGAATTAGTTGAACCATCAAATTAATCCAAGAACATATGAAATTTAAAACTTTTTTTAGTAACCCAAAAGTAATGGCATTGTCTGGAATTATTGCTATGTTATTAAAAATAATAATTGCTGGTTGTATATCAATAATTATTAATTTGCATATGAATATACACCATTTATTCAGTTGTACCTTAATTTTATTTCCAATCGTGGCTTTAATTTCAGATCTAATTTTATACCTCTTTAAAAATATAATTTGGACAAAATTGCCTGATTTGATACCGGAAGATTGGCAAATAACACCAGCACAACTACTAGAGTATGCTAAAAATTTACCAAAAGTACGTTTGATGAGATTTTCAACTTGTTGGATTTTTATGGTATTTTTTAGTGGTGGAAGAGGATGGTTTTTTCTTATTGATCTGATGGCAACGATTACGTTGGGATTTTTATTTTGTTCTTTTTTGGACGCAGTATGGTTAAAGATCTTTAAACTTACAATTCCGGAATTTCCTTTAAAAAGAATGGAAACCACAAAAACCCACCAATTCATGAATAGTGCTGAATATGCTATAAGAATAGCTAGAGATAGCGATGTTTCATACCCTGGAAGCACAGCATGGTTTTCGCAACAATATTTTAATTCTAGGCGGTGATTTTTCATTTGGTTTGACTCTCTCCATCAAAGATCCTTTTAATGTCGTTGTCAATTTCATCTGCATGATCTTGATGTTTAGAAGATTTATTATTATATTCACTAGATCTCTTTTGTTTAGATAGATTTAGCTCGCCCTTAGCCTGTAGTTGTTTATGGTTAAAATTTTCTTCTAGCTTATTGTCTGTAACGCCAACCAACCCTGCTTTTTTACCAATATTTCTAATAACATCCATACCACTTTGTGCATTATCTTTAGTTAGATCTATAAAAGCATGATTATTTTCTTGATCATATTTTGCTTTCAAATTTTTTGGTGACGTTATTTGTATTTTTGAAGTAACAGGCGGTAATAAATTTCTTTCTTCTACAAATCGCTCAGCATACTTAACTGCCAATTCAGGATCATGTCCAATAATATGAGCAGCTCCTTGTATACCTATATGACCACCACCGGTATTATCTGCACTTTGTTCTGACAACCACTCTACAAATTGTTGATTATAATTAGCATTAATAGCAGCTGAAGAATTTTTAATCGCAGTTGCTTGGCTGTGGTATGCTTCCGATTGATTAAAACTTTTTGTGGCGTCCCTTCTAAAATTATTAGCCGCATCCCAAGATGAAGCCATATTGTCTACTAAACGTCGCCCTTCGTCATCATGCCTAGCAAAAGATTGATCATGAATTGCTTGAGATGTTTCACGTAAAGAATTTTGAAAATCTTCGCTTTTTGTTACTCTTTCACCATCTTTACAAATATTTTGTATGTTGGCATTGGCACTAAGATCCCCTCTTACTTCACCACTAATACCAATGATCTTTCCTACGATAGTACCAAGAACACTCTTATCGGTGCTTATGCTGATGGCAGCTAATATTTGAGCTGCCTTAGTAGTTGTTATGTTATGATCATCAGCAAACTCTTTAACAATTTGCGCTGATTTATTTATAGCAGCAGTTTGTTCTATAGATTGACCATCTTTATATTGATCAGATAATTGTTTGGAATTGGCTATATGATCAGACAACTCTACACCTTGCCTTAAAGTATCTGCTAGATTTTTAGCATAGGACTCTGATTGCTGCATTCCTTTTTGATAACTAATCCCAGCTTGTTTAGTGTATTGAGCACTTTGCATTTCTGCTACATTTAACGATACCGGTAAATTAGAACTCCCAACATTTAATATTTGTTCCCCACTAGCGGTTGTGGTTAAATCAGTCCGACCATTTGTTTGCCTAAAAGAACCGGATGTATAACTTGCAGCAGAACTATGGTTTAACATGCCTATATTAGAGCTTTGCACGTTACCATCACTAATGTTACCAAAATTATAATTGCCAGTTGTGGCATCTGTTGCGACTTGCGATGATATACTTTGCGTTACTCCACTTAAAATACCAGGCACACTTACAAACGAGCTAACCCCTTTAATAATTGCAACACATAAAAAAGGAATGCTCATCGCTAAATATCCGGTCATTGCCGCAATATCGGCATTCACATTGGATAATCCTACTGAGTTTGCAATAGTAACTCCTAATTCATTAGACACTGATAATGCAGATATTGATTTGCTACGCGCCGCGAGTGTCATAATATAATTTAAAATTGCATAAAGTGGTGCCCAAGTTTGTAACCATAACAGTACTTGCATCCAGTTTTTTAAAAAAGTCCAACCAAAGGGTAATACCGCAAGTGGCACAATAAATAAAAAAGCAGAATATGTAATTGCCTCGATTACGGCTTTCATAGTCGGTAAGGTTTCGGCTGCCATAGCACCTAATGTTTCATAATTGGAGCGTTGCTGTAAATAAGCACGCCGCAGGGCAAAATTAGGAGCATTACCTAAATTGGTTGATTTTTGTTCGATGCCATCGACTACCGCATAAATCATCATATTTTGTTTTAATAGATCTTGTGCAGATTTTGACATGTTGGTTAATGCTTCATATGCAAGCGGTAAATATTTTAAAAGTTCAGTTCTTGGATTTATATATGAGTTTTTTCCAAATATTTTTTTCCCAAATATAGTGGCCGTTTTGTCTAACTCACCATTCCATTCCACATTAAATTTAGCAACCCCTTCACGACAGGTGATGATTGTTGGTTTTCTCGATCCAAGATGTTCTGAAGTTACATCTCGCCAAACAAATGAGCGAATAGGCGATGCATTTTCTGACACCAATTTCCAAAGATCATCACTATGCCGCAGATCTTCTATGGTATATTTACGGCCTAATAATGCATCATAAGTTACACATTGTCCGACAAATTGACGCATATTTTCAGCTAAATTTTCATTAGTGATTCTAAAGGTTTTGGCTTGTTGTAATAAATTTGATGCAAATATAGTGCCGGTTTTTTGATATTTTAAATCATCAGGTAAAACAAATACTTTTTCTACTTGCCCAGTAATAACCGATCCAATTTTACTTATATTGCCAGCTACCATTGCAAGACCATAAGGCACATGATCAACTTTTTCATGATAACGACTAACAGGATCCACAATCCAAACCGTTGCTTGTGGCACAAAAAATAGTTGCATAATTGCTGTCATCGGAATAAGCCACCCATTAATGGCTCTCATATAATCGCCATAAATCGCATATAACGCCGCCCACAAACCACCAATAATCATACTCAGACGAATTAGAGGAATATACAATGTTCCGGAATGAGAGTTTAGACAAAGGGCAATTGCATCAAAAACACCTTTTAAAATTTCACCATTGCCAAATGTTACAATCGAATATTCCATTATATTATCCCTTAAAACCAGTTGTTTTCATTAGCGACACCACCTAGCATTACATGCAATTGTTTTTCTATTAGTTGGGTTGATTGAATAAACGATAATACATTGTCCATTTGCTGGAATGCACTACTTCGTCTTACAGTAACTTTTTCTCTAGCATCTCTTAATTGTTTTAAAAATAGCTCTATATTAGTATCATCGACCTGTACTGATTTGAGTTGAGTAACATTATCATGAACAAGATCAATAATATCGGCAACATATTTATATAAAAGATCTAAAGCAATTAAATCTCCATATTGTTCGAGATCTACTGGTGCTGTACCTTTTCTATAAGCAGTTGTAACATTAAGCATTTTATAAACTGGTAAGCGTGTGGCATTTAAAAAATCTTTTTCTTCTTCGGTAATTGCCGTATCTTCATATATTTTGTCAATCAGAGTCTCTAGTGTGGTATGCACTTTACGGCGCAAAGAATGTGTTTCCGGGATATTAGTTTCTTTTAAAATTGGATTTAAACATTTTTCAGAATCACAAGAATAAATTAAGGTTTTACCACCAATTAATAATCCATTTAATACATTATCTTTATCGGAACCACTTGGTAATACTGTTGGCATAAAACTCTCGCCATCTTTCCTGGAAATAATCGAACCAACCAAAGTCATAAAGAGTTCAGATAGGGCTTTATCCGATTGTAAAAAATTATTTTTTTGTAATGCATTCCAGCTTAAATTAAACTCACCTACCAACATATCTTTATATCGTGCATCAGAGCCTTTTTCTCTAAACACTTTATCTCGATCACCTTTTGCACCACAACCTTGACGAGCCGCTGACCAGTCGCTAAAAGCTCCTAAATTTGTCCCCATAGCTTGACATAAATGTTTACTTGATTGATCGGATTTTGGCCACAGTCCACCTAACATAGTAGCTGCTGCTTCACAACTATTAATGTTTAAATGATTAACTTTGGTAGCTATTGCATTTAATTCGTTCATAATGTTATAAACTTGAGGACTAAGTATTTGAACTGATAATAAAAAAGCATAGCTGGCGGCAGAACTACCAACATTTCGTAACGCAGCAACCAATTCTTTAGAACTGATATGCGAAAAACCACCAGTCCAAGCATCAATTCCACCGCACCCTGCTCGATAGCCTGGCATTTGAATAGTTGCCGGTTGTGCGTTTTTAACTTGGTTTCTAGCCATAAAACTGCCACCAGTATAATAACCTGCTGATTGATCTTGGTAAGCACCTGATCTATTAACATTACTTTTCATACCAACCGCATCAAAAAATTGTTTTAAATCATTTTCAATAGATCCATACGAGATATTAACTATAAAATTACAGAACATTATTAATAATAATTTTTTAATCATGAGTGCCACCTGGATTTTTTAAAAGAGTCATAATTCTGGTTTCCATTTGATCAATCGATGTTAAACCGAAAGCTATCGGCAAAACATGACCTGTGGTTGGATTAACGGCAAATAAGCTTGGTAAAACTATTACTTGCCACTTAGCAGCTATTCCATTATCAGGCACAGGATTTAAAAACCCAGGAATAGAACCACCATCTAAACTAATTGCTATTATTTTCCAATCATAATTTTTAGCAAATTGTTGAACGATTGGTGCAAACTTATGACAATACTCACATTGACTACTAAAGAAAAAGAATAATCCGTACTTATCCTTAAGATTAGAAATGGTATCTTTAATTATTTGTTTTTCTTGGTCTAAATAAACATGGCGACCTGTATGATTAGTTGGTGACACCAAAGTATGATCTAAATGTGGATTTTGAAAAACCACCTGCATCCAAGTTTCAGAAAATTTTTGCGAACGATCTGTTAAATCTTTTTGCATTTCTTGATATGCTTGAACGTTTTGGTAACTTGGATTAAGAATTGCTTTATGAAGTCTCATCTCTAATTCTTTTTGGTAAGATTTGATGATTGTAGTTGGTGTTGGAGTAATTGGCACAACTTCCGGATTTTGCTGTTCTTCTTTTGTAATAATAGGATCTTGATACCAATGCCAACCTTGGGCACTTTGATCAAAAAAAGCTGCATAAAGACAGGTGCTTTCTAGCCAACCAATTAGAATTAATGCTATTTTAAAGATCATCTTTTTTGTCACCAATAACTCCTTTTTTAACTGAAGTGTTTGTTTTTAAACCATCTGCGATCCGGTTCATACTTTCAGTTACTTGTTTACTAGTTAATTCTTGCAAATTACTAAGATCAGGTGATTTATATTTTTGCATAATGTCTTCAAATAATTCACTGAAATTCATTTTAGATAAATCCATTTTAGAGATTTCAACAACTGTAAGCGCGCGACAATCCGGGCATTTTTGATCACCCCATCCTAAACCTAATTGAGATCTTCCTTGTACTTGTAAGATCTTGGCAAATTTGGTCGCAAAACAACAAAAACTGGTTTTTTTGTTAACACATTTTCCTAGCACTTTCTTCGAGCAATAAGTGTTCCCTACTTGATGACAAAGATTTTTTTGCCGCATTTGGGCAAGCTGCAACTCTTCTGGTTTACAACCAGCTAAGCGTATTTTGATCCCCCAACCTTTCATCCCACCACAACAGTCTTTAAAATTTATACAATTCCTGCTGCATTGATAATCAGTACCTTTGAAAATTTTAAAATTATCATTACTATTATTTTGTGTTTGAATATCTTTTTGTATTTCTTTTAACATACTTAACCGCGAGATAACGTCAAGCATTTCACCATTTGCCTGATATGACGTATCATGACAATTACCAGTTAAGCAAAAAGCACCTAATGCTGGTGCATTGGTTTTCTTTAACGACAACCTTCCATTAGGACATTGATATTTTTGTTCATAAATCCAACATTTACCTTGCCGCCATTCTTTACACTTAGATCCGGTTTGTACACAACCCATGGCGCGAAGTGCGTTACATTCATCTTTAATCATTTTACAATGATAAATTTGCCGATATTGCCAAGCATCTTTAGTAATTTGATAACCGTTAATATTACGAGTCTCCGGTCCTTTGGTTAAAGTTCTGTCTCCACCATATTGGCAAAGACCCTGATCCACCATTTGTTCAAAACTGTCGCATCCAGTCCATTCGTCTATACCTTCACCTTCATAAGTTGTATGATCTAAAGTTATATTTAAAGAAGCAACACTACTGGCTATTGTTAAAGTGTTATTGCTGTCTGTGATACTTCCGCTATTAATCTTAAATGCTTGAATTCGATTGCAATCTATATTAAAAACTTCTCCAGTAGTAATATCTTTGGCAATAATGCCCATGCAAAATTGATCTTTAAACTTATTGATTTCTTTCGGTAAACTTAAAATATAACCAGTGTGTTTGTTACGCGTCCCCCACTCAGTATGCCGCCAAAAATTGCCAGCCCTCACTACATAAGATTCCGAAACATATGTAGGAGTAAAAGCCAAATGATTAACCGTTAATGTCGCTCTTTTTAGTGGAACTTGCGGCACAACATGTCTATTTTCTAAACATTCATAAGTGACATCATCTCCACCTTCTTCGCAAGTTTTTTCAATCACACCATCTAGTTGCGTGCCTTCTGCTTCATCTTGAATATTTAAACTTTGATCAGATGATTTTGTTTTAAATAATGGATCGGTATTAGGATCAATAGTAAATCGTTGCCGTGTTTTAGCAGTTTCTCTTAAATTTTTCCCAGCATCACTAGTATTTAAAGTTTGCTGGGATTTGTCGGCTAATTCATTAGGATGTTTATATAAAGATGCCTCTTGCGGATTGTCTGTTACAAAACCAGGAACATCTTGTAAATTAGCCTTCGTTACAGCTCCTTTGGCATTACCATGTAGTACATTTGCATACTCTTTGCCTTCTTCGTAAGATTTTTCCATATTAGCATACACACAATTTATATTGATTAACAACAACAAGATGATCTTATTCATTTGATCTCCGAGAGCTTAGATTTAGCATACTCAAAAGACACGTTACCGCTAATTGCATTAAAATTATTATGTTCTAGAAGAGAGACAATCGTTGGAACTTGAGTTACTTGATACTCTTTAAATAAATTAGGATCAATTTGTATCGCTATTTTTAATGCTTGCAACTCACTAGCAGTTTTTTTAAAACTTAGATCTTTAAGCCCACGCATAACTAATATGGCACTTTGATTTTTAGAATCAAAATATAACGATTTAAGCGACTCTTTTGGCATACTAAAAGACACAAAGATTAGGTATTTATTTTTTGTGTCTGTTTGATTCGACTCTAAACGAGTGCCACACTGTTGTCCGCAAGTTTGTGGTTGTTGGTTTTTTTGACTAAACGTTTGGAGTATATGTTTACTGGGATCAGCTAATTTTTTAGCATCCGACATATATAAATGCTTCATTTGTTCGCTACGCGCTACCAAATCTTCGGCTTCTTTTGTATATGAAGATTTATTTTTTTCAGCATCACGAACCAACTGTAAGGCTTCATCATCAGCTAATACTATGCCAGAAACAAAGGCTAATAAAATAATCAAAAAAGACAGCATGATTTTTTTCTCCAAATTAAATAGCCAAAATCTTCACCTTTATAAGAAAATTCCTTGCCAGCACTCCAAAGAATTTCCGAACGGCCTAATGGTTGGCAAGTATTAATTGGTATTGGATAAACCATCTGAGTTTTATATTGACTTTTACGGATAATAGGCATTGGGTATTTACCACAGAGACCAGCTTCATCCATATAACCCCATAATAAAAATTCACGATGTAATTTGGCAATCATTCGTTGAGTAGCTAAAAGACTTGCCTGCACTCCACCAACGTGAGCACTAATACTACCAGTAAAAGGATATAAACTACCTTGACAACCACCACACCAAAATAATGGATCTAATGGAAAGCCGGCTGTTGCACTCAAACAATCTGCGGCACACGCGGCTTGGGCAATAGGGTTACCAAAAAGCACCGCTTCCGGTTGAATAATAAAGCTAGTTTCATCATCATCCCAAAATGGATCAAGTTCCGTTAAATATGCAAGATCTAGACTACCTTTTTCTAAACAAATAAAATCAGTTAATAACTCTAACCAATAAATCACCGGATAAATATACCAATGTACTTGATAAAAACTATGCTTTAAACTTCGAAGACTGCCACCACCACTAGTTGCAACACCACCAGCATTTTTTGGACTAGTTTCATCTCCAGCTATTTTTAAACCGCCTAAATTAACCATACAGTATGGTGTTCGAGTTACGTCAACTAATCGTGCCGGTTCCCAAAATGACACCGGAACTCCTGGTACTTTAATAGGAAAACCAGGTTTTGGACACAGGCAAATTAATTGGTGAGGATTAGGAGTGTCCTCTAGGCCACTTGTAACTTTCATACCGCCAATAGTTATTGGAAATAAACAGCTCCAACAAATATCGGTAATAGGATTTACAAATTTTCCTTGACACTTAGCATGAACCTCAAAACTAAAAGAGATCATAATGATCCAAATTGTTATAAAAAAATTATTTTTCATGATCTAATAAAATTTCCTCAACTTGTAGCTTGTCGCCTGTCTGGCTAACTCGTGCCGGAATTTGAGTTATGCCAAATTTTTTAACTAACGTACCGTTTTGATCAAAATAAAATGCTCTTTTATAGAGTTCTCTTAATTTAAACGGTGCACCACTCGTTAAAATAATTTTGGTATTGCTAGGGTTTTGCTGAATAGCCCAATTGACGGCTGTTTGATCATCACCATCGATAAAAACCATGGGGTTAGTAAGACTATATATTGCTAGTGGATTTATTATAGTACCAATTTTAGCAAAAATTTGGCCGTTATGATCGATTAAATCACGAGGCACACGCACCGCTGGATCATATAAAAAAACTCTCGGGTTTTTAGTTTTAACTATTCCTTCAATCGGATCTGGTCGTTTAATTTTTTCTATAGTTCTTTGCTGAATGTTTATTTGATGATGTTCTATTGCACCATTTTTTTCTATTGCTTTAAGCTTAGTTTGAATGACTTCTAATAAATCCTCTTCGATAATATTAAAAGTTTCTCCAAAAGTTCCAAGATGCACAGCTTGCAAACTAGGCATAAATAATATTAACAGCCATATTAATTTTTTCATATCACACCAATGGGATCACAAGTCCCTGCAATGCAGTAAATGACACAAGACCTAATTCCTGATAACGAGAATCAAAACTGTTTATGTTTTCTGAATATAAAAACACCTGGCTCTTAGGGATAATTTGGGAAGGGATGGCGTGTAATTTTCTGCCATCTGATGCTATTTTTTTAGGCACACCAATTTTAAAATCATTTATAAACATTTGATTATTTTGATCGTACCAAATTAAATCACCTTCAACTCCAACAATTTTTTTGATAACCAGACTGTCACTCCACTCGCTCCAAACAACTGTATAGTTGTTGATCTTGGGTTTTATTTTTGGCATATGTAAAAAATAATGTTGCAGCGATGAATTGGTTTCACTAATTAAAAAATGTATTTGCTGGCTTGTTAGAAAGACTACATAAATAGAACCACTAAACAATGCCAATGCTTTAAGTAAATCTCTTAAATTTATATATTTAAACCATTTCATTATTAAAACGCCCCATCAAAATGTGTATTTATAAGATCTTGGGTATGATCAATTAACTCACCACCCCAAACAGCATTTTTTACTAATAAAATTAAGTTGTTCTCTTTCGCATAAACTGCAACGGAAATTTTTATGTTGTCGGCTAAAAGTTGTAATTGATCTGCTGGCAATTGACCATTTGGATAAAGAGAGGATATTTTTTGTGCTTGGGTTGCAACTAAAGTATTGAGATCAATACAACCAATTTTTGGTTTTATGATAATTTGCACCAAAAAAACAGTTACGGTCATTAACCATACGATAGCCAATATTAAAAAACTATATGTTAGTTTGTGCATGTTCTCTCTCTTTTAATAATGTTTCCAAGGCATCTTGTAAACTAAGTCCTTGTTCACGAAGAGCATTAACAGCCGAGTAATCAGCAGCTTTTGTTGAATACAATAATTGTGAATAAGGATCTAGAAGTAACCTACCTATCGCATAGCCATGAGTTCCATGGATCATCATTTCTGCATATTGTCCATGTTTAGTCTTAACGGATTTAAGCTGAGCTTCCATAAGTGGTGTTAAAGAGATCCGACCTAATTTTTTTAATTGCTCAATAGATTCTGGTTTTTGTCCAAGGAAACACATCCAATCACTATTGTCAAAAGCGGCAGTCGCTGCCGGACTTGCAAATAAATCATTAACAGACTGGGTTCCGATCATTAAAGAACCATAGTATTTCCGTAAACGCCGCGCCAAAGTTTCAATAAAAACTCCACTTTGTGTGCCTCTTAGTAAGTCCCATGCTTCATCAAATACTATAATGGACGGTGTTTCTCTATTACCTAAAAAAATTCTATTAGTAATATTAATAATAATCATTTGCAAAATAACTCCTTGTAAATCCTTACGCTCTTTAAGTGATTCAAACTCAATAACTACTAGTGGATTGTCTAAATTTACATTGGACTTACCATTAAAAAATCGTCCATAAGCACCTTGAGCAGTATATGGAAATAGCATAACGCCTAAATCCTTAGCTTTTTGATCATGATGACTAGCAAGACATTCAGCAATATTCGTAATATTGGATCTTTGTTGATGTTTATTCCAAACCTCAAGTACTGCTTGTTCTAAAAAAGAAGCCTCTAAATCATTAACTCCATTAGTAGGTGCTGCCATTAAAATTAATACTGACTTTAACATCGCCAATGCATCTTGTGCTTCTTCAGGATTGTTTATTGGTATATTACTAAATGGATTTAAACAAATAGGAGTATTAGCTTTAAATTCAATAAATTGTCCTTCTAATTCAGAACAAGTTTTTTCAAAGCTTTTACCAACATCCATAACGAACACTTTGCCATTAAGACCAAGTGCTGTTTTCATTAAATCTTGCATACAAACCGATTTACCGGTACCTGAAGCTCCAACTATACATATATTACAATTACCTTTATTATCAAACGGGTTCCAGTTCATTAGTTGTCCACGTCTACCACCTAATAACAGGCCAGGAGTTGCTGTACCTTTCCATTCACCTTGTAGTGGTAGAAGATTAGCGGATTCTGTCGATAACGTAGTTTTAAGTTTTTTATAGTGGAGTAAAGAATTAACTCGATCTTGCGCCCACATCATCGGCATGCAACTTAAAAATATTGGTAAATGCAAAAAATTATTAGCTTGCAGTTTCCATTCTTTACTAAAATATAAATTTAATAAAATTTGTTCACAACTGGTTAAATTTTTTTCTTCAGCAAATAAAATAACACTAAATTGAGTTTGTACAATCCTCTCACCTTTACCAATTTGCTCTCGTACAAAATTTAGCTCGGTAGCCTCTCTTTGAATTGATGGTAGATATTTACCAATTGGTGAAGTTGCTTGCCGCTCAACATAAGTAGCTTTGGTTAAAACTTTAGCACGTGGCGTCCCTTGTATCGGAACATGTACCCCATAGTGGAGAATAAATGGGCAAGAAATTTGAGCAAAATCCCGATCTTCATCCCCAATTAATTGTCCCATAGCATGTAACGACCAAACACTCGGTAACTGCGTTGCTTGATAGGTGCGAATTTTAATTTTCCCTTGATTTAGAACTAATGAATCTTTGCTAACTGCTAGATGAGTGCCAAGATCTCCTATTTGCTCTCCTATGTTTTGCAAGCTATTCCACTGTTTTGAACAACGATTAGTTTGTTCCGGATCCATATTGATAATACTACTTAATGTATTAATTAATTCATTAGCACTCCAAACAGTAACTGGCAATCCTAACATTTCTAAAGTTGTTTTTAGTTGATTTTTTAATTGATTAATACTTTCTAAAATAACTGGATTGTGATTGGCCTTTTGGGAAAAACTAATAAAACACCTAAAATCACGCAGACTATATGGCGGATTTGGTGATCTAAATGCAAATTTCTTTAAATGTTCGACTCTTCTTTTAGCAATAGAATGTACAATAGAATTTGCGCGTGCCTTTTGCCACCGATCTAAATAATCGGCAATATGAGGATCGGCAAATAGCATGATCTGCAAGCTATTGTTTTCTGGCAATAAATGTTGAAATAAACTACTTATTTCTTTTTGCATTTCATCCGATGAACCAACTAATGGCGGAGTCTCTAATACAAAACCAACGCTATCCATATTAAAAAATAATTGATGTTTTGGATCATAATGTTCATAGGGAAACAGATCTGAAATTATATAAAATTGACTTAATTGATCATACAACTTGTCAAATTTAGACGGCTCTTTAAATCCAAAATCTTTTTCACCAAAAAATTTAAAAATCTTTTCACCACATTTTGCAAGCATTTATGATCTCCTATAAAATTTGCCAAAACCCGGTTCTTAAAACCGTATGTACCTTAGTTTCTTCATGAAAATTACCCTGTTCATCCTCGTGTGGTGCCACCCAAACTCTGAGATGTTGTTCGGTAACTCGTTGAACTATCCTATTGTCTGTTTGAAAAGGATCTTTGATAGGTGCATTTTTAGGTTTAACCATATTGCTTCCTGATAAATTTAATTTACCGTCATTTAGCATAGTGTTAACTTCAGTAATCGAGCGACAACCAACACCTTTACTATATTTACAATCAAAAGTTTCTTTAGTAACCGAACACCCGGTTAATAATAAGCCGCATAAAATCATTATTTTTGGTCTAATCATCTGTTAGCTCCTTCATTTTTAGGTAACCATTCATCAACTGTTTTAGTGTCAGCAATATTTTGTACTTCTTGATATCTTTTTTGATCACGAGTTTTACTTAATGTTTGCCGTACTCGACTATCTGCATAATCCAATCCTTGAGTAAATACGAGATCAACCTTACGGCCTGCCGCAACTTGAATAACCGGTTGCATCTGTTCTGCCCTTTTAATATAAAAATCAGCGTATTTGTCTAATGCGCCGCCCATACCATTCGCGGCACTTTGTTTGAATAGATCATTAGTATTAAGATGATTGTTTTGAGCAAGACCTGTTGCTGGTGAAAAAAGTACCGGAGTTCTGGCTTGACCTAAAAATTTACCAATACTACTAAAGAATCCACCAACCATAGCATTACGCATACTCTCACCTGCTCTATCAACTACAACTCCTCGAACACCAGCTCTACCATCTTCTCCGGCTACATAACCTTGAATATTAACCTCAATTACTTCCCCTGTTCTTCGTTCCACACAACCTAATTTTTCTAGTCGCATAAAAACTCGCTCACTTGAAATATCACCATAAGATGCTGCCAGCACATGACAACCTTCTAAATCAGATTTGAACCTGCGTGGTAAGGTGCCTGGATGCGTTAACCTGAGCAATATTGGTCTGGGATCGCTTGATGCTTGAATTGATGTGCTAGCATCTACCCCACCTAACAAAACAGCTTCAGCAAAAGCTCCTGCTGGTATGGTATTATCGGTAGTCTTTAAGGCTTTAGCATTTAATCCACGATTTAGATTAAGACTAATTTTTTTTAATTCTTTAGATCTAAATTTGGTTGTGACCGCAGAAAAACTAGCAACTGGCGTAGGAAGTAATGGTAAATCATTAACTCTCTCTTTGTCGCTTGTTTGATAAATAGTTGCTAAATCATTTTTTAAAGTAGCAACTGGGGTGTTACCAGTAATAGAGCTTGCCTCTTTCATATTTAATTTAAGCAGTTTGTCTAAAGTTTGCTCCATTGATTCTAAACGTTTTTGCGTGACTTCAGCACGAGCTGTAAAATCATGCACCCACATCTCTTGCTGATTAACGCGACTTACTCCGGTTGTTAATTGTTTTTTTGAATATTTATTGTTGGTATGAAAAACTTTTTTAGAACTTAAAACCATGCTCGATACAATACATAATAAAATACTCAGCACAATAATTATGCCCCATAATAATACATATTGCCGATCTTCAATTTTCTCTAACATAAGACTAAACAGTTCCTAAAATATAAAGATAAGTTTTTTCATTTGGTGGTAATAAATGTTTTTGTAGGCTTAATGCTAAATCACCTTTTTTAAAAAATATTTTTTCCTCTAGCACAACTCTATTTTTAGAGGTGTTTTTAATTAACCAAACTTGCACTAAATAATCATTCTTTTGATAACTTTTTACATAATGCATTTTGAATTCATTCACTTTTCTAGTTGGCGTTATTCTGCTGTCAAATACCGCCAACTCCCCTAACACTGCTTGTTTCATAACTTGTAACCACTCATCTTGTAAGGTTGGATTTCGTGAACTCAAACCAGGGAAAGGTTCAACACTTGAATGATGCGCCGATCCGGATTTTTGTGGTTTTAATATTAAGGTGGCAGCTTTACTTTTAGTGGGGGTTAAGGTTAAATCTTGAGTAATGCCATTTTCAGTAATTAAAGTAATAGATAATGGTTGAGTTAAATTCTCGACTGTTGGTTTAATAAAGACTTGGCCGGTTGCTTCATCGGTTTGAACTACAAAAGTTCCTTCATCACCAAAAATATTTACAATTCTATCGTTAACTACCGCTATACGATTCATAAAATCTAAAGAGATCTTAGCATTTAATCTATTGTGCTCATTGATATTTAAAATATTACTAGTGACACTATGCCTATTAACACTTTGACTTTTAGGTTCCGGATCATCCCCAAACACAGAAGTAGCTGCTATTAACATAATCAATGGAAAAATATAAAATAAAGTTTTATGTAATTTAAGATGTTTCATCACTTTTTTGCTCCGATTTAATTATTTGAAAGGATCTTAAAAATAATCGACCTTTTTTGTGAGAAAAAGTAACTCTATAAGTTTCTTGAAATTGCGATACTTTTTTAGCACCGATATAATTTGCTAAAAACCCATTAACATCCATAGTTAATGGGGCTACAAATTCAATTGTAATTGGCGTGAACTGTAAACTTAATTGCTGACTTTTTAGCCGTTTTTCATCCTGAAATAATTTAGCTTTAAATTCTCCGTATGATTCCGGCAACACGTAACGTAGCAAGATGTCACCTTGCTGCAAAATGTTAGCTTCTGTCACATCTAACATTAAATGGCTAAAGAAAAGTGCCATCTCTTCTAAATAACTATTAGAAAACCTGTCACCTTCAATCCAATAACTTTGTTTTAATTCCGGTGGGCTTACAATTACTCTTTCTTTTTTAAAAAACAACAATAATGTTTGCAGCAAAATAATAATTAAAAATATTAAAGCAAGACCCGCAATAATATTTCTTTGCACATGCAGATACGTTAATCGTTTTTGGTAAAGAGTAAATTTCATAGCTATCCTAAATATTCCCTAACATGAGACGGTGGCAATGATTTAAATCTACGATCTGGTGGTAAAAACCAATATTTAACTGCTTGAAACTGACCTTTACCAAAATGCTGTTGATATTTTCTATTTAACCAGAAACTAAAAACACTTATTGCAGATCCTAAAGTTGCTTGTTCAACAATTAACCCAACAAAGCAGGGTACTATCAACATTAAAATCTCTGGCATTGTCCAAAACAATATTTTTAACGGAGTATCCACATGATTTAAAACAACATGTCTTTGCATCTGCATAATATCAACCCTTAAATTAAGGCTCCAGCCGCGCCTGTTCCTAAATATGCATCATACAAATGGATCCCCATAGTCAGGCCAGCTCCAATTGCAAATGGTACCAAGCTCCCCCTAAAAACCGAAAGTATAATCCCGGATGTTGCTGCACAAATTTTAACCACCATCATCCAACCACCAAATATTTCTGATTTTAACGCTGCAATGGGAGCCGCTAACTCAGCGACAGTAACAGCATAAGTTGGTTCTGTGAAAACCGAACATAATAAAAAAATTAATAACATAGAAAATATTAAGGTTTTAGTTTGTTGATCTTGATCGCACAATAACCGTATATGCATAATAAATACTCCACTATTAAAAAATTAATTTTCGGTTTAGTTCATTCAAAACATTTAACAAACATTAAATTTTAATCTGGTTAAATTATGATTTAACCTTTATTTTTTTCTACTGATGGTTCATTAACCAATTGAGCAAGATAATCAAGTTTTTTAAACTGTTCAAGCCAAAGATCTAAATCTTCTATCAAATATCGTACAGAACGTCCTATTTTAATAAATGGTGGATGAGGTATACGATTAAAACGAGTGCCTTCAACGCGACCATGTCGTAACCAAGACACACCCATGCCTATGTATATACTTGCCTGCTTATCTGTTAGTGCTCTTTTAATATTATTTTTATGAGTACCAACAGGATCTAAATTAGAAATTAATTTCATATCAAGACGTGCCATAAACATACCTCTGTTTTTCATTAAATTTTCTTCTCTCTAAAACTAGTACTGTACTGCAAAAATCATAAAAAAGTGATTCCCTGTGGAATCACTTTTTTTAACTTTTTTGTTTAGCATAGTTAAGTGAGGTTCAACTTAAAGATCTGCATGACAGTCATGTGCTAATTGATGTAACTAGAGAGTTAAAATGCTTTTATACACTCAAGATAAATACGATAAAATCCGTAAGGCAGCTTGGCTTGAAGCTGTTAGATTTTTTGGGAGCGAAAAAGAACTTGGCATATTCCTAGAAGTAGAGCAATCAGCAATTAGCAAATGGATCAATAAACCAAAAAGATCTATTCCCTATGATAAAGCACTGGCAGTAGAACAAAAAACTAGAATTAGCATTGATCGTTTATCGCCAAACAATCCAATAAATAAATATCTTAATGAACGAGGTTCTGCAAATAAATTAATTTTATCAGAGATGTTAACAGATCAAATCTTAATTACAGATCTATCGTATCTTACCTTTCAGAAACCAGATCGTCATATTATCATCAGTACTAATGGTATGTTAATTTCCGGATCAGTAGAATTACAAGCATATAAAGCCACAAAAATAAATAAAATAAAAGTTATCATATTAGATCTGGAAGGGTTACTTTTAGGAGTAAATTCTATTAAAGATCTTCTAAGTAAATTCACAACAACTGAACTCATAGCTATCGGTTGTAGTTTAGAAAAATTATTAGAAAATCGACAAGGCCAAAGAAATGATCTTGGTTTAAAACAACCAAAAACCCAAATTAATAGTAATAATTTAGGATCACTTAGTACCATTTGGTACGAAGTGACTGGCAGAACAGACAATAAAATTGCCAAAATTCTTGGTTTTAGCAAAGGATCTTATCTTCGCGCCAAACAAGTTTACTTAAATGGCAGCGAAGAATTAATTAATGCACTAGATAATAAACAAATTTCTATTGCAAGAGCTGCCACAATTGCCAAGCTTTCTAAAGATCAACAACACAACTTTATTCAATTAAAAAAGGAGAAAAATTATGTCTAGGATCAGAACAGTAAAACCGGAGTTATTTAGACATGAAGGTTTATTTGAGGCGGAAATTGATAGTAAATTACCTTTAAGACTAGCATTTATTGGATTATTAACCTGCTGTGATCGCGAAGGCCGATTTAAATGGCGACCACAGCGTTTAAAATTAGATATGCTGCCTTATGATAATATTAATATTGTGCAAGTCTTGGACGTGCTAGCAAAGCATGGGTTTATCAAAAAATATGAACACCAAGGAGAGTGGTATGGATGCATCCCTTCTTGGTCTAGGCATCAACTAATTAATCATCGTGAATTGCCAAGTGATATTCCAGAACCAACAGAATTAACTCTGCTTACAACTAAAACATCTGAACTAACAATTGAAACAACAAATGATCTTAGCGTGACTGACGCGTGCTCCACGGATGAACCACGGATGACTGATGCGTGCTCCACGGATGAACCACGAGTGCCTGACACATGCTCCACACATCAACCATCCGTGACGGAACCGTCACAACTCTGCCCGGGCACGCCCGGGGGGAATATGGAATATGGAAAGGAATATGGAAGGGAAGGGAAAGGGAATATGAATGTTGTCGCGTCAGTGACGCGACGTCAATGCGTCAACGATCCCGCTCAAGAAATTTTTAAACATTGGAAAACCGTGATGAAGCATCCTGACGCTAAACTGGATAGCAAACGCAAAAGGTTAATTGGCAATGCACTTAGCTTTGGTTATAACATTGAACAACTTTGCAATGCCATTACTGGTTGCAGTGTTACTCCGCACAATATGGGTGATAACGATCAAGGGCAACGCTATGATGGTTTGCATATTATTTTACGAGATGCTGATCAAATCGATCGGTTTATCTACCACTACCACTCTCCACCACAACCGATCCGTGATGCAGATAAACGCACTCAAGGTAACATACATGCCGTGCAGCGTTGGGTTGATAAAAAAATGCAAGAGGAGCTAGATAATGCAAAATCATGATTTAATTAAATTTACTGTAATGCTAATTGGCGTTGGTGAACTATACGGTAGAGCTATTTCAGAAATGCTAACGGATATTTATTGGCAATCACTAAAATGTTTTGAATTGCAGGATGTCAAGCGAGCCTTTGAAGCTCATATCCACAATCCTGATGGTGGTCAATATTTTCCAAAACCCGCAGATTTAGTTAGATTTATTGAGGGATCAGGAGAAACTAAAGCACTACAAGCTTGGGCTAAAGTTTCCAAAGCCATTGTCCATATTGGTGCGTACCAAAGCATTGTTTTTGATGATCCGCTTATTCATGCAGTACTGGAAGATATGGGTGGTTGGATCAAATTGTGCGCTACGCTAACAAAGGATATGCCATTTCGTGCTAATGAATTCCAAAAACTCTATACGATATTTGTGGATAAACCACCAGAGCGTTATCCAAAATATTGTTGTGGCTTTATTGAATCTGTAAATGCTAAAAATGGCTATTCAATTAAGCCTAGGTTATTTGTAGGCGATTTAAAAAAAGCCAAGCAAGTTATGTTTAATGGCAGTGGTATACAGCTTTTGATACATTCTGAAAATGATATAAAATAATATATTGTTTGAAAAATTAAAAATAGTAATTTTATGGTTATTTGTTATATGCTAAATCCTATAAAAAATAAAAAGCTAAAGGATGGATGGTCACAGTAATGTGGCCTGCTTACTCTTACTCGGCTTTCCAGAGAGTTTAACATTACAATATCATCAAGAACTAGAGAAAATAGAGGAGAAACGAAAGTGAACAATATAGGGACAGAAAAAGGTAAGAAAAAAGGATTTTTAGGTAGCATCCAAAAAGAAATTCAGCAAGAATTTCAACAGTGGATCCAGAAATGACAAATTTTAAACTATATCTGTTAGTTTGTTACATAAAATTAAAAATGCCGATAATAATGCATTATTAAAATGGGCAAAACGAGTGTTTAATTGTCAAAATATTGAAATTGAAGAAGTATTAGATGACAATTGATTTATTTATGCAACTCAAGAGGTTGATAAATATTTGAAGTTAATTTTTTTAATGGTATAAAATTGGCTAATATAACATATTCAACCATCCATAAACGTCTAAAAGAAGCACGATTAATTGCTGGTGTATCCAAGAAAAAATTAGGCATGGCTGCCAATAACATGAATGAGTTTTCAGCTGTTGCTACTATAAATCAGTATGAAAATGGAAAGCTTATACCAGATTTTATAACTTTAAAAAAAATTGCAAAGGTATTATCAGTTCCAGTTGCCTACTTCTATGCTGAAAATAATATGTTGGCTAAGTTTTTATTTTTATATGGAAAAATTAATAAAAAATCTAGAAAACAAATATTACAATTTTGCAAAAATTTAAACTAAGTAACTGTGCCACCACCTGGACATACAACATAGTTAACCATTAACCTACTGGAGACTGACCTCTAGATCACATTCATTTAGATTATTTAAGATCTCCACCTCAATGCCTAATTAGTTTTATTCTGGACTTGCTGTGGACTTGGAGTGATAATTATATTATTTAAAATTTTTAAAAACCCATAAAAACCCTTATTTTATCAGTGGCTATGAGTGGACTCGAACCACCGACCTCGGCATTATGAGTGCCACGCTCTAACCAACTGAGCTACATAGCCTTCCTATTTTGGACTGTTCGATAATTTTGTAGATCTTTCTTGCTATTGTCAATCTTGTTTTGTTAATCAACTATGGTAAAATAAAAATTCTTATACTAATCGCACATGAGTTTTCGGAGCTCTAAAAAAATAATTCGCTGAACTCGCCCTACGTTCGGCAGCGCTAATAGCAGCAGCATGGGGCTCAAACACCGCTCATTATTTTTTTAGAGTTCCGAAAACTCATTAATCGAGAGTATATGTAATTTATTTAAATAGGAGAATTTTTAATTGAGCATTATAACTAGATTTGCCCCTAGTCCTACTGGAGATTTACACATTGGTAGTGTACGGACAGCCTTATATTGTTGGTTATTCGCTAAAAAAAATCACGGTAAAATGATTTTAAGGATCGAAGACACTGATCTAGAAAGATCCACCAAAGAATCCGTAGAAGTTATTCTAGATGGCTTAAAATGGCTAAATCTAAACTGGGATGAAGGACCATTTTTTCAAACTGATCGCTTTTCTAGATATTATGAAGCTATTGATCAAATGTTAGCTAAAGATCAAGCTTATTATTGTGATTGTAGCAAAGAACGTTTAGAAAATTTACGTAACGAACAAACCAAGGCCAAACAAAAACCAAAATATGATGGATGTTGCCGAGAAAAAAACTTACAAAAATCTTCTCTATCTTCTTACGTAGTAAGATTTAAAAATCCTATAACCGGATATGTAGAATTTGATGATTTAGTTCGCGGTAAAATTCGGATCTCAAATACCGAATTAGATGATCTAATTTTGTTAAGATCGGATGGTAGTCCTACTTATAATTTTACTGTAGTAATTGATGATCTAGATATGAAAATCACTGATGTAATACGGGGGGAAGATCATATAAGCAATACCCCAAAACAAATTAATTTATTAAAAGCACTAGGCGCCACTATTCCTAATTATGCCCATATTCCAATGATCTTAGGATCAGATGGTTCTCGTTTATCTAAACGACATGGTGCATCTAGTGTTCTAGAATATGAAAAAATGGGGATCTTACCACACGCTTTAATTAATTATTTAGTTAGATTAGGTTGGTCTCATAAAGATCAAGAAATTTTTTCAATCGAAGAACTAATTAATTTATTCGATATTAAGTCCGTACATAAATCTGCAGCAATTTTTAATATGGATAAATTATTATGGTTAAACCATCATTATATAACTACTAGTGATGTTAATGCTTTAATTAAGCCATTAAAAAAACAATTATTAGTTTTAGGAGTAGATTTAACAGAATATCAAGATAATAATTATCTTAATAAGATTATCACCTTACAGCAAAAGCGTGTAAAAACTTTAGAAGAACTGGCTAAAGAAAGTGTTTATTTTTTTCAAAAAGATCTAAATATAAATCAAGAAGCTTTAGAAAATTTAAAAAATATAACTAATAATCAACAAATAATAATTGGCTTAAATGCACTTTTGTCAGAATTAGAAAAATTAGAATCTTGGGATGCAATTAATATACATAGCATATTAAAAACTATTACCACCCAATTTAATTTGAAATTTAGTGAACTAGCAGTGCCATTAAGAATAATAATAACCGGCAAAACCCAAACCCCTTCTATAGATCAGGTTCTAGAATTGATTGGTAAACAACAAGTGTTGACTAGGATAGCTAAAGGCCTTAAGATCTCGACCAGCTAGGGGTTATAGCTCAGCTGGGAGAGCGCTTGCATGGCATGCAAGAGGTCAGCGGTTCGATCCCGCTTAGCTCCACGGTTTTTGATTTAATTTACTTCTTAGGTCCCCATCGTCTAGCCGGCCTAGGACACCGCCCTTTCACGGCGATAACACCGGTTCGAATCCGGTTGGGGACGCTTATAAAAACAAGGTTTTTTTCAATTTTTTAAGTTTATATGATAATAAATTATTTCTGTAAGTCCATATTAAGTCCAAAATAAAGCTTATTGTCTAGCAATTTTTTAAAATACAGGTATTGTTGTCAAATCGCATGCTCATAGCTTTATGAATGTAATTAACAATTATCAACTAATTTAGACAACTGTATATTTTTAGCAAAAACATTAAAAAAATTGTAAATTTATCGATTTTTTTTAAACTTAACAAGATAATCATGTTATAATAAACTATGAGCGATAAACCGTTGATTAGTTTTGATTATGCTATTAAATACCTTTTAAAAAACAAAGGTGATTACGACATAGTTGAGGGATTCATTAGTTCATGACTTAAAGCAGAAGGTTATAGTCCAATAAAAATTACTGCATTATTAGATGCAGAAAGTAACAAAGAAACGGTAGGTCTTAAAAAAAACATTGCTGACTTAATAGTAGAAGATACTAATGGTCAAAAATATATTGTTGAAGTGGAACGAGCTTTTACCTCAAGCTTTATGCATAAAGCTTGTTTTAATAGTTGTTGTTTAATAGTAGACAATATTGATAGTGGCGAAGATTATACCACTATTAAAAAAGTCTTTCATATTAGCTTGCTTTACTTTATTCCTGACAACATTAAAACCCCATTATCCCATGGCAAAACTATATTTAAAACAATAGAAACCCGTGAGCATATAGATTTGCATATAGCTGATCTTGGTGGAAAAATTTTTGATTTAAACATATTACCAGAATATTTTTTAATAGCAGTTCCGCTGTTTGATAATGTAATTCGACAAGAAATTGACGAATGGTTATATGTAATGAAAAATTCAGATATCAAAGAAGATTTTAAATCGCCATATATGAAAAAAGTTAAAGAACGTCTTAGTATCCTTAAAATGAACGATATAGAAAAAGATGCTTATTATAAATATATGAAGGAAGTTTTAACCCATAGAGATACTCTTAATGCCGCTGAAGCTAGGGGTAAGGCTAAAGGCGAGTTAGAAAATGCAAAAAACATAGCTAAAAAAATGTTAACCGAAAATATGGAAATAGATTTAATTTTAAGACTAACAAATTTAACTACAGATGATATAAATAAACTAAAAAGTTAAAAAAATAATAATTCATACGAACAACATACGATTTACTAATTTTATAAGTTTTTGCTACAGTTGTAGTATTTTTAGAATTATACTTAGTTACATTGATACGTAGTACATATGTCTTACAAAGTTAAGACTTCCCACAACATTAATCTTAACTAAACGATATAAAAACAAGGCTTTTTTATACATTTGTAAAGTTTTTACAAAAATATAATACTAAACCAAGTCCATAGCAAGTCCAAAATTTATTAATAATTGGATGTATACATTACTATGATGCATACACTCGTACAAGCAATAATTTTTTTTAATACAAAAATTTATTGATGGTCAAGATAGAATTTTTGACCACTCACTAAATATTATTAAGATGTGGTTTAATAGGTTTATTCAACAAAACATTATTATTGCATTTTAATCCTGTTAGTTATTTTATAACTTCCTATTTAATATTAGTGATAAAACGTAACACTAAGCATCAACGATTTACATTATTGTTTTTTCTAGATCTTACATTAGCCTACCAATACTTTAGCATTTTAAAAATTTAATAACCAAGCTAGTTCACCGGAAACTT
This sequence comes from uncultured Francisellaceae bacterium, assembly GCA_903907935.1. GTDB lineage: Bacteria > Pseudomonadota > Gammaproteobacteria > UBA6186 > Azoamicaceae > UBA6186. The sequence continues at coordinate 6,995 of CAIVQA010000005.1, read as the reverse complement.
ACTGATATTTTGATGAAGAGTTGCTAAAAACTAACAACAAATAAAATCCAAATCGACTTTTTTGCGGCAAATGCCTAGCAATGGCATTCGGTTAAACAATAATTTATGCTACGTTAGTAGTTGTATTATTATTAAAGCCCTTAAAAGATATCAAATCATAGGTAAGATAAGCGCAGTAATGGCTTAACCGAATACCATTGAATACCTAGAACCCCTAATTTAAAATATTACTCAACTTGAGGCTTCATTATCCAACGTTTTGCGGAATCGTTTCCGTGCCCTTTATAACTATAATAGCTCTCTTTCTTCTTTCTCTTTAATTTCGATATTGGTATGCTTGGATCATTATTATCAAAAGGCCTTTTTATAGAATCTTTTTTAAGTTGAAATGCTGGAGTTAAAAAAGATGCTTTTGATAATGAATCGGAATTTTTTTTACCAACTTCATCAATATTTTCCGCAAGTAATAGTGGATTCAAAATAAACCGATCATAATGAGCAAGTAATGGATTTAGATTAGGTTGATAAATCACGCAAGTACAATTAGCATCTTCAAGGTTAATTTCTTCATCAGATAAATCTGCTAATCTTCCATCCTGATTAGCATAATCTATTAGCAAACCAACTTTTCTATTTTTTCCTTCGAGAGCTAAGCACGCTAAAATAACATTATAATCAGCATAACTATTTCGAATAATATAATCTAAATAGGCTTGTTGCACCTCTTTAGTTCCAATATACGCAAAAAATTCTCTAAATTCTTTTGAATCTTCATTTAACTTTATGCCTTCTTTACTCTGTAAAGCCAGATACAGTTCCCGCATTTTCTCAGCAATATTATTTCCTGAACAATCTTTCCCTTCTAAAGCAATTTGCTGATCTTTTAACCCAAATGCTGCATGATAATTATTGTAAATAGATCTGCTTAAACAATTAATAATATAATGTTTAATGTTTTTAGGATCACTATCTGCATGATATAATTTTAAATCTTCCACAATCTCCTTTGGTTTATCAAACCCAGTAGCTCTCAAGGCACACCAACCATCACCAATAATTTTTTCTACTTTACCATGTATTTTTTGTCCAAGATGCACTATGTGTTTTTGTTTGGCAGAAACAAAAATTTCTTTTTGTACTTCTACATTTAATGTAAATAATTTATTTTGTAATGATATGAGATTTTCATTTAGAGAAACGAGAGATTGCGTTACTTTATAAAGTTCAACTGTCTTAGGTTCCGTAGAATTTTCGTATTGGGTAAAAATTTCATAATCAGATAGCTTATCCGAAAAGTCGGAAAGCAATTCTTGTTGTTTTTGTATAATTTGTCTATATTGTTCTCTATTTTCTGAAAGCAAATTTAAAATACTTTGTAGGTTTTCTGTTGATTCTAAACATGGTTCTTTGATTTTCTTGCTTACTGAAAGATCTTTAAAATAATCATATATTTTTACTCCAGCAAAATTTGAGTTACATAAAAATTTGTTCAGCTGTTCCATATTAATATTAGGGCTATACTTTAAATTAAAGTCGGTCAATATATTACCTATAATTGCCCCCTTTCTTGTTACTTTTCCTGGCATCATTTCAAATAATTCTGTAAATCTATCTAAACTACATAGCACTATTCCTAACCTTAATAATTGTGCTTGTTCAGTTGATCCAGCTCCTCGTTTTTTAAGTACCCCCAAGTCATCTATTAGCTCTTGCTTATATATTTCAACATCTATCAAAGAAGAAACTTCACTACTAGACGGTGAATGTCTTATAGAATATCGTTGAACCGGTTGATTTGTTTTAAATTTAATTGTGGCAATTTTTTTTAAATATTTTTCTCGAATTTTACCATTTAATGACAATTCTTTTGCTTTGTTTGCTTCAGTTCCACTTCTGGTTCTACCAATCCTTTCTAATTCAGCTTGTTTCAAAATTGGGGGCCTACCCCAGTTATCTTCAAATTTCGTATCATGAGCTCCTGAAAACTTGATTAAATAACCATACTCTTTCAATATCTCATTAGCAGTATCTAGTAGACAATGACAATTCATACAACAACGTTTTGAAATGCCAATATAGATCTCCTTGGATAATTCTGCCTCACTCACGATTAGATCTATTATTTGATTTAAAATTTGAGCCTCGGCATGTACATCTTTACCATTATCATTTTCAAGAAATACTATATTGCCTGTTGATTTATCAGAGTCGTTATAACTAAAACTTTTAAATGCTGTTAATTGTTCTTCACTAAACTCGGTAAAATCTCCTTTGAGAGCTTTTCTGATAGATTGTTCTATTTTTAAGAATCTTTTATAAATGTCAAGTCCATAACCAAGAGCTTGATAAGCAAACCCCTTGTTTTTTTTAATATATGTTTTTAATCCTGGAGCTAATTGGCTTGGTAATTTTGCTCTTGCCAGAACATCAGTGCAAACTATTGCTGTAATTATCTCATCAGGTATTACTGTTCTTCCTAAGCTTGCAGTGCTGATTTGATTTTTACAAATAGTTCTCATTAAACTGTCGCGCTTGGTTTTTACTTCTCGCCAACCAATAGAACCATTTGCAATTTCCTTAAAATATTCCATGATGCTACAAACATTATGTAACTGTTTGTTGTTATTTCTAGGTTCAGTACCATTGAAAAATTCATTCGCAGAAATATAAAATTTACCATTAATAACAGATGTGGCAGTACACATACTTGAACATTCAAGCAACCAAGCTAACTCGTTTATTCGACGTTCCTGAACTTTTGATTTTATTTTTTTCTTAATACTAAACATATATTTTTTATAACTAAATTAATATCACTATATACGTAGTTTTGCTAGCTTAAAGGCTTGTTTTACATTACTGGTTATAAAATCCTTACTATTTATATTATATTCAATAGCATCAGTTATTTTGCTATTATTAAAATCCAATAATAATTTTATCTTTTTGATAATCTCTTCTGCATTATAACCACTACCTTCTTGATCTAAATAGCTTTCGCCCCCTAAAAAACAAACCAACATAGAAAAATCGTTTTGAGTTAATATTTCTTCTATTAGATCTCTTGGCATATTCTTGATTAGAAATTCCATAGGCCCAAAATGTGCACAATAATTAATAGCCCAACTTAAGAGGATCTTTCCTTTTGCATAGTAAAATTCATTAACTTCTTGAGGCGTATACGTCTTAAGATATGAATTTATTTCTTCATACTTTTCTTCGTTTAAATAGGACAAAATGTGATCCTTCATTGTAGAAAAATTTGGTCGTTTTTTTTTTGCTTTATAGGTAATAATTTGTTTTTCATAACTCAATGCATCTTGAGAAAAAGTTACTCCTCCTTTTTTATTTGCTTTAATTTCTTGTCTTTTCATATTCTTCACCTTTCTATGAGCATGATTAATACTTAAACTATTTATACGTGTTAAATGACAAACTTTTTATTAATATGGGATGTTAATAAGATAATAACAAGATTTTTTTATTAACACAACTTATTACGTAACAGTACTTTTTGAAAATAATCTTTTTTATTTTTAAAAAATTATTAAAACCAGTATCATTTTTTTAAGCAGCATTTAAAATCTTAAACAGTTTCTAGCTTTAACTTTATTTTCATTTTCTTCGTATCCCATCTGCAAAACTGCGTAATTTATAAAAAAACTTCTAATACAGTATTTAAATAATCACTAGTAAAGGAGTTCTATATATGTTACAGAAAGTTCCTAATGCTACTACAGAACAAAATAAACATAAGCAATGGTATGTTAAAGAGTTTCAAACAAGTAATTTGTTACAATCTGAATTTTGTAAACTACACGATTTAAGCAATGCAACTTTTTATCGTTGTAAGAAAAAGTATGCCAATCACTAATAAATACTGATAAAGATCGTAATAAATACTCTTCTATATTAACCGTAGTCTCTTGCTGTGGATTTTTAAAATGCCACGGCAAATACTGATCTGGATTTTTTTGTACTGATTGCCAATTATCTTGGATCCAATTTAAATATCCAAAGTATTTATATTATTTACTCGACGGGCCTCTATCAAGCTAAGCAAACAACTAGAAACTTCAGTAATACTGAGGGTTTTAAAAAATAATGAATTATTCCTAAGCATGGTTATTATTCGTAATTCCTGTTCAGACCAATTATTATCTAATTTAGCTCCTGGCATGTAGGTAGATAATAGCTAATATGTGGGGGTTACGCCTTGTCTTATTAAAATTATGGTATAGCCCCTTATTTTTCAGCCTTATAAAGAACATTAGATTATTTTTTGCATAGATGCTATATATACTTAATCTAAGCGTTGTTCTTAAATAAATATTATTTTTTTATACTATAAAGGAAAAAACAATGGCAAAAAAAGTTACAAAGAATCCTACAATTAAAGTTAAACCTACACGTAATGTAAGGACTAAATCTAGGGCTAAAGTAAAAATAGCAGTTAAACCTACAATTAAAAGAAAAACTTCTGATGTAAGAACCTCTAATGCAAAAATAAAAAACACTAAGATAAAATCTGCCAGAAAAAAAGTACTCGTTAAAAGAGTATCATTTACTCCATTAGAATTTAAAGAAGTACAAACAAAGTTAACAGATAATGGTTGCCTAGATTTAAAGACTTGGATTATGCAAACTATGCAATTAACCAAACAACAACAAACTAATGATAATAAAAATAATCAATTAGTTTAATAGAATTGAAGGTGATTTCAGACCCATTTTGGATTAGAAAATACTCAAATGACAGCAATCTCCTTTAGAAAGGCTATACTTACATGGATTTTGGATGGCATATTACTCCCCTAATATACCAACATTGGCAGCTAACAATGAGTTTTAAACTGTAAAATAAGCAGTTTTTATTTTATTGAACTATCAGCAAACACAATATCTAGATTTCTTTGTAATGAGGCTACATTGCGACTTTGCAACAAAAAACTGGTGATGTATGGCTAATTATTTTTTGTCTAGATTGAGTTTTGTAATATTAGTTTCCTGTGATTCTTCTAGGGCTCTTACTCTGTCCCTCCCAATTACATAAACCTCTGACTTTAATAAACGCGAGACTATTGAACTAAAAGTATTAGCTATTCTATAATTAATCCAATGAATATAGGTACTATTAAATGGTTTATTCCTGACAAAGGATATGGTTTCATCAAACCTAAATATGGTGGCGGCGATATTTTCTTACATGTTTCCGAGTTAAAAAAAATACCTGTTGATGTTCTAAATGTTAAAGCTTTAAGTAAAGAACAACTAGAAGGTATATGTTTACAGTATGAAATAACCACTGACACTAAAGGAAGAAAATTAGCAGTTAATATTAAAATTATAGATAAATAAAATCATTAATAGATAATTTTGTTAACATAGCATAATATTAACTTTATATTAAATGGTGGCAACAGTTTATGAATCTTGATACTAAAATTAATACTAATACTAAACCTGATATTAAAACTGGAAAAATAAAATGGTTCGATCCAAATAAGGGATATGGCTTTATAAGACCTAAAGAGGGCGGACTTGATTTGTTTCTACATGTTACCGAGCTTCAAAAAGCTAACATTGACAATATAACCAATGAGAATTTAGGTGGAGCAATTATAGAATATGAGGTCAGAATAGATTTGAAAAACAGAAAATCCGCAACTAACATTAGAATTTTAGATAAAAGCACTTAAAAATATATTATGACATTTGGTAGGCTTTATTTTGATGGGGTTTCAGTTAATTAGAGTTTTGAGATCCCTGAAGTAAAGATGGTGTTTATTTGGTGATAATGTTAGGAAATAGATGTCGAAGTTAGTTTATTATCTGAATATTTTATGCCAAACTCTAATATCTCTATCTGCTGCCTAAATGATAATTAATTTATCTATGTTTCTACTGCTAACCATTGGTTATTGGGACTGAAGGTGATGCCTAAGGACGGAGTTAATGTGGCAGTGTTTGATTATTATTAAGGTTCGCTAAGCTCCAATTATCTTTTGAATTTATGAATAAACGTTATTTTGACCTGCTATTTGTAAAATAAGTACTATAATACCTATATTAAATTTTTTAAAAATTAATGTTTATGTTTAGACGACCTAAAACACTCACCGAAAAAGAAATGTTAGCTAACCTTAAAAAAGCCAAAGAAATATATGGGAGTAAAGTAATAGCTGAGATAGTACGTAGAATGGTAGCAAAAGAGGATCCTGAGGCAATTGTACAATTTAAAAATATAATGGAAAAAGGAAAACTAAGATCCTTGCACAAATAATTAATACAACTTTACTACCCTCTATTTTATTACGTAATTTTATTCGCCATAGAAGTTAAATTTTTTTAAATGGATGGTTTAAAATTTTTCTTCTGATCTTTATAATTCAAGATCATACCAGTTTCGTATTTATTATTGTCCATTTCTGTTATAATTTCTAAATCAGCTTTTGTATTGCTAATCAAATTAACTATAACGTTGTATATGATTATTGATCTACTCCAACATTTTATATAACCAGTTTATAAATAACTAAATATTTTATGTTGGAACCAGGTGGAAAGTGGAATACATTTATATCTGTTTTTAAAATTAATCAGCTAATTTCTACAAATCCATTTTCTGTAGTTTAGATCTGCGACCATTGCTTCCACCAGAATCAGCAGTGATATAAATTTTTTTTAGAATTTTAGTACCTCTTACATTTTACCAATATTGCAGCGACAGCAAACTCTGCTTTGTCTTAACTGATCTAACACTTATTAATGACCTATTTAATTATACTGACCCTACTAATAACCAAACCCTAACTGGCCACACCAACTCCGTCTGTAGCGTCACCTTCAGCCCAGATAGTAAGTTCCTGGCCTCAGGTAGCAATGACAATACAGTACGCCTTTGGAGCTTAACTGACCCTACTAATAACCAAACCCTAACTGGCCACACCAACTCCGTCTATAGCGTCACCTTCAGCCCCGATAGTAAGTTCCTG
>CAIVQA010000004.1 GCA_903907935.1 uncultured Francisellaceae bacterium | reverse complement strand
GCTGTTCCTATTGCAGCATCGACTAAACCATCTATTAAAGCTTTTTCTGAACTTTGGCCCTGGATGCTCATGTTTAAGGTAGCGCTAACACTAGCTCTAGCTAAGTTATATTGAGCATGTCCTAATAATTTTCTTTCTTCAAGTTTAGGTAATTTTAATGCTTCACAGGCTTTATTTAAAAGCCCGGCACTAGCCATAGATATTGCTAAAGATTTAACAGTATCTTTACTAGCAAGAGCTTTAATTGCTTTAAGAGGGTCGCCATTATTAGCTACAATCTGTGCTGCTGCTAAGGAACATAAAGTATTAAAGCCAGCTGTTATTGCTGCTTGCATCGTAGCTCCTTCCACTAATGCTACAGCCATACCACTACATGTTCCATATGTTAAAACAGCAGTTGCTAAAGCCACTAACCCTATTAACGCTGTACCTGGTCCTTCGTGGGAATCAGTTTCTATGGAGTAGTAAGGATCTTTTAAAATGCAAGTTATAATTCCTTTATTGCCTATTCCTACCCCTTCTTCTATTTGTTGTAATAGTTTTGAAGTTGAACCGCGCACCATTTCTAGGGTAACTTCTTTGGCATGAATTTCTACTTTGCCAGAAAATTTACATTCACTAAAAGAGGTGCTTTTAATAGATTCCGAATCAGATTTATGCCAGAGTGGATTAGAACTGCTTGAGGTACTAACCGACGCAAAATCGTGACGCCCGGCTAACATTTCTACTTTGCCTGTAGTATCCAATACATTAGACTTAGCAGTACTAGTAATATTTTGCAACTGTATACCGCCTTCTCCAGCATGTATTTCTAACTGTTCTACGTTTAGATTAGCACCTTTAGAATAGTGAGCTGCAGATATGCTATCACTAGATTTGGTACTACTGCCGCCATACCAGGTACTCTTTTTACTAGTAATATGTTCCTCATGAGTGCGAGTTTCGGTAGCAGTTAATACAGCTACTCGTTCTTTTCCAGCTATTTGTAGTTTTGGGGCGGTAACTACCGGGGCCTGTAAAATAGCTGAATTTCCAGCTACCATAACTATAGGACCACCGGATTTATGGGAAGAAGAGTGTTGTTCTACAGAACTATCTTTAACGGTCCCATGTTTTTTCTTTTCACAAAAATACTGAACACGTTGACGCATTAGCTCTACTGGTACATCTAAAATATTTGCTAATGCTGTAATGTGAGTCATTATTCCAGAATCTGTTTCTGCACCTTCAAAAATTACATTGTTAACAGCAAAAATTTGTAAAATATTAGAAGCATGAACGCGAGCTTTAACTTTAATAACATCATCAAAGTTTTCTGAATTGCCTATTCTTTCTATACTGGATTTAATTACAACATCATCGCGTAACGAAGCTAATAACGCATCTTCAGAATCAATATTGGCAGTCACGGTAACTGGGCCATTTGCTATAACTCCTAACTTTTGTACTTTAAAGGTACCACCCAGATCAACACTAGCTTCTTTTTTAACTATTGGCGTCGTTGTCGCTAATTCCCTTGTTTTAGCAGTTATGGCTCTATCTTGTAAATATTTAACTGCCTTAGGATTACTATCGAAAAACCCCATTAAGGCGCTTTGCAAGGCATGACGATTTTGGGTAAAATCAATTAATTCTTTAGGAGTTAAATTATCCGGCAACACTAATAATACATTGGCTTTAAATAAACCTCCTTGTTGTGCCCGTGCCTCATTAATCATTGCTACTGGGATATATAAATATGGGGATAATACTTCTACCGAGTCTTTATCGTTAACAAACGCTTGGTAATATAGCATTGGTTCTGTAGGTGGGGTAACTGTAGTAGCACTTTTATCAGCTACTACTAAAGCCTCTTGGAATTTTTCGGCAGGTAATTTAGTGGCTTGTAAATAATCCGTAGTATTCCGATGTAACTGTTTAATAAAATCTAAATCTATTGCTGTACCTAAATAAAACTCACCTCGCATTAATACTTCTTGGCATTCTTCTCTTGCCCATTCTAACAGATATTTTGGACTTAACGAAAATACCGTTTGCGGTTCAGGTTTCTTAAAACTGCCGTCTCTATTTCTAATTATTACATGTTCCATAATGTCTTTATAAAAATTTTGAGCTGCTAGATCATTAAACCAAAAACGTTCTCTAAATACAAAATGACATTTAGGAAAAGTAGCTTGTTCTATTGCTCGTCTTAAATCTTCAGTAACATAGGTAAGGTGAATATTAAATTTTTTGTTGGATAAGTCCCTTATTGGATTTTTAGGATTAATATAATAAGGATTAG
>CAIVQA010000003.1 GCA_903907935.1 uncultured Francisellaceae bacterium | reverse complement strand
TACCTAAGTAGCTATTATATGTTTGGTTGGATTGTACCAATGCATGCATTGGTTCTGGGAAGCCTCTTTTTATTGTCGGCAATAATAACATTACTATTAAAAATTCATTTGAATGACTATATGGGTAAATTTGACTTACTTGTAATAAAAAGGTATCGTAAATGCGTATAACTGGCCTTAGTAATTTTAAGGTTTTGTTATGCAAATTTGTTTAATTTAACCTCAACCTCCCCATCTCCACTTGTGGAGATGGGGAGGTTGAGGAAAGTGTTTAATTTAAAGAGGAAAATTATTATGTCTACTACTGGTGTTGTAAAATGGTTTAACCCAACCAAAGGGTATGGATTTATTAAGCCCGATCAAGGAGGCAAGGATGTATTTGTACATATTTCTGCTTTAGAAAAAGCTGGAATACGTAGGCTGGAGGAAGGATCAAAGGTAAGTTTTGAGCTAGCATCTAATAAAGGAAAAGTATCCGCTGTTAATATTAAAGTTGTTGATGGAGAATAGGTAGTAGTAAAAGTGGTAGCTTGGGAGCTGTATGATCTTTATTTTTCTATAGAAAATTCAACATCTGCTCCATGCCCACTTTCTGTACTAGATTCTACTCCTAACGACCAGTGAGGAGTTATAGTATATTTTAATCTAACGGTATTATCTGTACTGTTTAAAGTTTTTAGATATTGTAGATGTATTTTATCATTAAGTTTTTTACCAATCACAAAATGTTTAGAGCCTAGCAGCGATTCATCAGTTGGTTTATTTTTAAATTTACTAAAACCAGATCGATCTTCATGGATCCCAAACTCTTGTAAATTAAGCTTATCTTTAATACTAGATGTAATTTTATCGCTACCAAAACTTAACAGTTGTAGCATTGCTTGTTGTTCATTTATTAAACCTTTATCTTTTATAATGGGATCATTTAAAGTTCCTTCTATATATAAGTATTGTTCTTCTGATTTATCTTTAGTTAATATTTTAATATCTAGATCCGGGTTATTAATTAATGTACCAGGCAAATAAATAAACCTACCTTTTTCTATTATAAATTCTTGCCCAGATAGCTTATAAGTTCCTTTTTTGATGCTAATTCTTCCATTACCTAATAATGTATCGTTTTCAGTATAAATTTTTAATTTACCGCTAATAGTAGTATTTAAGCCCTTACCTAGTAATTTAGTTTCTGGTTCTATTCTGAGATCTATATTAGGTAAAATTTGAAAATTATTTTGCTTAGTTAATGGTTGATGTTGTATTTGCTCAACAAATACAACATCTTTAGATTTAACAATTGATGTTGATTTTTGGTTGTCTAAATTAATAGTACCTTGAGGGATCGTTATATTACCGGTTACTTGCAAAGCATTTTGTTGCAACAGTAACGCTAACTTTAATTGTAATGATGCAATTATGTAATAGCCCGGAATATTTACACATTCGATGTTATCTCCATTAATTTCTAATATATTTGGAATATTAGGAGTAAATGGTTCGAAATTACCTTTTAATGTAAATTCTCCTGGGCCATTTCTCATAACACCTTTACCATTAATAAAAATAGTTTTACTGTTATTAGCAGTAAAATGAAGTTCTAAAGGTTTTATTTTTATACCATATTCTGGTAAAGACATAGTAATGTCTTTTAAAAGCAGATTTGTGCTAACTTTGGGTTGCTGATTAGAATCGTTAATATTTTTAGAAATTCTAATAAAACCGATTAATTTACCTTTTAATCTGGTAATATTTGGAACAAATTTCATTATGTAACTAATTTCTTTAAAATCAATTTGAGTTTCTATAGAAAAGTTATTTTGATCTTGTTTAGCTATTATAACATTTAAGTGGTTATTGTTATCATTTAAAAATTGACCAAGTTCATGGTTGTTAATATTTAATTTTTCGGTGCGTATATTTGCGATTAACTTGCTAAAATCGTTAAATACTTGTCCGGTGATTATTAATTTTCCTAAAATTTGTTCATTAAATATTTCTAATTGATTAGCTGTTAAATTAAAATCTATTGGTTTGTTGTTGGTGGATTGATATAAATTTAAAATATTATCGCCGATTTTTATAAAGCTATTGTTGTTTATGTATAAATAATTTTGTTTTTTAGAAAAATCTATAGAAAAATTAGCACTGCTTTCTAATTGGTGATTATTGAATGTACCAAATAATTTTTTAATTTCAATTGATAAACGTTGTTTTTTTATAAGATCAGGCCAATTTATTTTTATAGTAATGGTTTTGATCTTAAGATTAATATTAGATTTTGTTGCAAATAAATTAAGATCCTCTAGTATTAATTCTTTATGTAGACTACCAGATATTTTATTAATATTAATTTTATATGGTGTGCTAATTGGAATTATAGAATCTAACAATAATTTAGCCCCATTACTAGTTGTGATAATAAAATCTATACCAATTGCAAATATTAATAAGCTTATAAATGTAATAATGCTTAATATAGCGATAAATTTTGGTGATTTCATTTTACAATCCAGCATCAAAAGTTAAATGTAAACGCAAATGTTTAGCTGTAATATTATTTGCAGTTCGTAATGGTTTAGCTATGTATGCGCGAACTGAACCGATAGGTGTTCTATAAATTAATCCAAAACCACTACCAACAGCCAATTTATTAAAGTTAAACTTATTAAAAGTATTTAAAGCGTTACCGGTATCTATAAACAGAGCACCACTAATTTGTTTATATATAGGTTTTTCTAGTTCAATACTACCTAAAATTAAATCTTTACCACCAATTACTCTAGTTGTACCAGTATTATCTACAGCTGTCGGCCCTAAACTTTCAAAAGCAAAGCCTCTTACGGAGTGATCGCCACCAGCAAAGAATCTTAAACTAAGTGGTAAATTATAAGGATCTTTGATAAAAGTAGTACCTATAGTACCTTTGAATATAAAATGTACATCATAAATTAATGGCTGGATCCATTTTTCGTTTATTGTAAGCTGTAATAAGTTAGATGATCCAAAAGTGCGGGTAGCAACTTTTGCTGTACAATCTATCTTATTGCCAAAAACAATAGAATTAGTTGAATCTGATCCATCTTCGATATCATCTGGATCGTTAATATTTTTTTTGTGGATCCAGGATAAACGTAGACTAGGCATTAAGAACTTAACATGTCTAGTTTCTCCACCAGGCAAGACTCTAAATTTTTCTGTTAAAAAATTTAATTTCCAAAATTGTTGTCTAGTCGAATATTTTTTTGATTTTTGGATATAGATAGAAGCATTTTTATCGTATCTTTTGTGAATACGTTCTTCGATGCCAGATATACCAAAATTATAGGTATCAACCATTGGGTTGTTACCTAGAAAACTATAGTCAGCAATAACTTCTTTACGAATTTTAGAACCAATTATGCTAGTATTGATTTGATGACCAGGATGGGTAGGTCTTCTGCGAGTAAATCCTAGTTTACCCCTGATCCCTGTATCTGTACCAAAACCAATACTGCCATTATAACTGTTAGACGGTTTCTTATATACTCTTACAGTTATAGGTACAATATTATTGGTTATTTTAGCTAATTCAGGAGTGTCGATGCGGATCTTGGAAAATAATCCAGAGTTTAATAAATTATTTTTTAATTGCAGTAAATGACTTGTTAAATAAATTTCTTGTTCTTTAAATGGTACATATTGTTGTAAAAAATCATTTGAATATAGATCGGATTCAAATATTACAGGACCAAGATAATATTGTTGTTTAGAGTCAATTACAAAATCAATAGAGGCTGTATACTCTTTTGTATTAATTTCTATTTTAGATGTAGTAAATTCAGCATCTAAAAATCCATAATCATGTAAATTGTTTAATATGAATTGTTTGGTTTTTTCGTAATCATCATGATGTAAGGGCTCATTTTTATGTAAAAATTTGATGCTAAGTTGTTTTATTTTTTTTGATAATTCGTGGTTGTTACAAGCTGTCCCCACAAGTTGTAGATTAATTTGTTTAATTAAAGTAGGATTACCAAGTTCTATTTTATAACTAGCTAACCAGTGATGATGGCTAACTTCTCGTAGAGAAGCATTAGTAACTTTAGCATGATAATAACCTAAACTTTGTAAATTATTGGTAATTTCGTCATTGGTTCGATCGTGTAGATTTTCGATACGAGTTTTGGTTAGTTTTCGTTCGGTCGTGGCATGAAATATTAATAGATCTTTTTCTATGGTTTCTGTTAATTCCTTATTAACTCCAAGTATTTCTACTTGTAAAAGATGATATTTATCTTTAACTCTCAAATTTTCTTGAAAAGTTTTAGCTTTTTCGGCAAAACAACAATTATTGATTGCTATTAAAATCAATAAAATAATACGTACCAGAGTACAGCAATTGGTACCTAGCTGAACAGTAATCTTATTTTTTGCGTACAATATTAATGCCATCTCGAATATTTAATAATATATTTTCTACTTGATTACAACTAAGGATCTCTTTATTTAGTTGATCTATAATTTTTGCTTGTTTAGATTTTGGTTTTATAACTTCTCCACCCCATAATGCATTATCTATTATTATTAAACCACCAGATTTTACTTTTGGTAATAGAAAATCATAATAATTTTTATAATTTGCTTTATCGGCATCAATAAATATTAAATCTAAAGTATGTTCAATAGTTTTAATAGTGTTTAAGGCTGGACCATGGATTAAAGTAATTTTATGTTTATGTGGGCTTAAATTGAAAAATTTTGTTGCCATAGATACGGCAGCTGGATCAATTTCACAAGTAATAATACGTCCATCTATTGGTAACGACTCAGCCATGCTTAGAGTTGCGTATCCAGTATAGGTACCTATTTCTAGAATTTGTTTAGCAGAACACATCGCCACTAATAATTTTAATAACCTACCAACATAATGATCGCTTAGCATAATAGAGCCAAACATATTATTTTTTGTTATAAATGCTAATTCTTGTAACAAGTATGGTGCATTTTTAGTATGATTAATGGCATAATTTAAAGTTGACATATTTTTATTGAGGATTTTCTAAACTTAATTCACCGGAATCATAGTCATAAGAAAAGATTTCTGCATAGCGACCCCAGCTAATAACAGTGCGTAATATTTTTTCAGATTCTTCTTTACTAAAATTAATTTCTAATTCTTCTAAAAATAACTCTTTAATTACTTTGTGGTTAATATCTTGTTCTAATGTTTCTTTAATCTTATGGGCGATTGGTAAATATTTTAATAAATGTTCTGCAAAAATTTGTTTCTTTTCTAAAATATCTGCTTCTGCAAATTTTTTACCAGATTCTGTAAGTTTTAATTCGCCATCAATAATTTTTACAAATCTGAGCATATCCAATACTTCAGTAATAGGAAATAGATTATTTACGTCTAAATGTAACGATTCAGCTAATGCTGGTAAATCAATTTTACCATCTTCTTCATGTTCTGGAGTAACTTCTAAAAATCCGGTTAACTCAGAAATATCTACTTCGGGAATTCTATAAGTAAATTCTGGTAGAGCCTTACTTATCATTTGTTTATTTTTAATTTTTTCTATACGACTTCTATTGCTGGTTGTCATGATAGTATAAATTTGATCGAGCAAATCTTGAAATTTTGCAGATTTTGGGTTTCGTGGATATCTAAGATTTACCGAGAGATCAGCTTGAATTTTACCTGGATCATTAGAAAAAATAATAATCCTATTTGCCATTAATACTGCTTCTTCAATATCATGAGTTACACAAACAATCCCTTTTATCTTAGTAACTTGATCTTGCCATAGATCTAATAGATCGCTTCTTAAATTATCTGCCGTTAAAATGTCTAATGCTGAAAACGGTTCGTCCATTATTAATAATTCTGGTTCAATAACTAGTGCTCTGGCAAAACCAACTCTTTGCTTCATACCGCCAGACAATTCTTTTGGGTAGGCGGATTCAAAGCCATCTAAACCAATAGTATCTATAGCTTTTAAAGCACGTTGTCTACGTATTTTCGGGGGGATCCCTATAGCTTCTAGACCTAATTCAACATTTTCTAATACAGTTAGCCAAGGCATAAGTGCAAAATTTTGAAACACCATAGCAATGCCTTTCATTGGTTTAGTAACTATTTGGTTTTTATAAAATACATGTCCATGATTAGGTTGGATTAGACCAGTAATAATACGTAAAAAAGTAGATTTTCCAGATCCAGATTTTCCTAAAATAGCAACTATTTCTCCAGAAAATAATTTAAAATCAATAGAATCTAATACTAGTAGTTGCTTTTGTTCTGCACTAGTAAAATACTTAGTTATATTGTTAGCATGTAATAATGTATTTGTCGTCATAATATGTACTCTCGACTAATGAGTTTTCCTTAATTAAAATTAAATCTAGAGCTAGCTAGTTGATATAATTTTCTCCATATTAATCTATTAAACAACATTACGTATATACACATTATAGAAATACCTAATGCTAATCTATGAAAATCACCAGCACTTGTATGTTGATTAATATAAGATCCTAATCCTAAAGAAACTATAGTATTGTCCCCCCAATTAACGAATTCTGCAACAATACTGGCATTCCAACAACCACCTGCTGCTGTCATTGCCCCTGTTACATAATAAGGGAATATAGCTGGTAAAATTATTCTTTTCCACCATAAAATGCCTTTTAATCTTAACATTCTAGTTGTTAGAAAAATTTCTTTTGGAATTGCGTTTATCGCGGCTATTATATTAAATAAAATATACCATTGAGTACCAAGAATCATAAGAGGAGTGGTGCAAATATGTTTATTAAGGTTATATTTCATTATTAAAATTATAACTATAGGGTAGAAGAAATTAGCAGGGAAAGCTGCTAAAAATTGAATTATTGGTTGCAATATAGCGCTGGTTTTTTTATTTAGCCCAATCCATACACCTATCGGGATCCAAATTAAAGAAGCAAGTATTATTAGAATTATTACCTTTACTGCAGTAATAGCTCCTAAAAACAATACATGTAACATTTCTATTGGTGGTATTTCTTCTATTATAAATTTAGTTAAAAAATACAAGGAACAACAAAGAAGAGTGGCTATTAAGCTTCTCCAAAATAAAGAAAGTATTTTAAAAAACAAAAGTTTTTTTTGTTTTTTATGTATATGTGGTAAAAAATGATGTGATTGTCTATTTATTAATAGGTTAATTTTGCTGAATAAAAAACTTAATCTATTAATAAATAGATCTAATAGTATCCCAAAGGTTACTTCAATTTTTTTTAAAATTAAGGTTTTAGCTAAGAGATTAAAAAACCAGGATTGGTTAGTAGTGTGATTTTCATCGGTATCAATATTAAATTTACTAGCCCAAGTTAATAATGGTCGAAATAATAGTTGATCATACAGTAAAATTACCAAAAACATGGCGATTATTGCGTACCACATTGCAGTAAAATTTGCTTCAAGAATTGCTTTGCTAATATATGATCCAATACCTGGTAATGCAATGTTTTGGTTAGAAACAATAATAGTTTCTGATAATACCACAAAAAACCATCCGGCAGACATCGACATCATAGAATTCCATAGTAAACCTTGGGTACTAAATGGTACTTCGACACACCAAAAACGTTGCCAAGCAGACAATTGGTACATGTGGGCAGCTTCTTGTAAATTTAAAGGTACGGTACGTAATGATTGATACAAACTTAAGGTAATGTTCCATACTTGAGCAGTAAAAACTGCAAAAATAGAAGCGCTTTCTGGTCCCAGCATACTATTTGGGAAAAGTTTTATAAAACCAACCACAGTTATAGAAAGCATGCCTAAAACTGGAATAGATTGCATTATATCTATAAACGGAAGAATAATTTTGCTTGCAGAGTGATTTTTAGCAGCTATAGGCGCTAAGATAAAAGTAAATATTAAAGAAAACATCATAGCAATTAACATGCGTAGTACGGTTTTAATAGTATATTCTGGCAAAAATTTAGGATCTAAAGATATGGCTATTTCTTGACCTAACTGGTAAGGGGTAGTCATTTGATTGGCCCCCCAGGCAATAGCTGCAAGTACCCCTAAAACTATAGCTAATACAATTAAATCCCAGATATTTGGGGCTACAAAAACCTTTGATTTAATTAGTTGAAATTGTTCTTTATTTCTCATGAGTTAGCTATATTTAAACATATAAGGATGATAACTATAACTATGTTAGATGATATTAGCAGTTAATTCTAGGGAGCTATTTCTATTGTGCGTATACCAACATTTACTAACAAATGAACTTATTTAAAAAAAATCAGTCTATTTATATATAGATGATTTTTATAACAATAGGGGACTATTTATGGCAAGGTATAAAATTAATGCTGATAAACAAAAATTACTAGAACAATACATCAAGAATATGGTTACAAATACCTTTAAGGGCCTATTTGGAGGAACACTTACTGCCCCAACCCCACAAAATGGTATAGTGGCACAAAGATTAGTTAACGATTTGTTAGACCAAATATTACAAGATAAGATAAAAAAACATAATGATCCAAATGCTACTATTGATATTCCTGACTCATTGATTAAAAAAGTACAACAAAAATTTCCAGATCTTGCAGCAAAAATGGCAAAAATATCTGGTAAAAAATTAAAAATAACTAATAGTCGTTCAACCCATCCATCTGATCTTGCTTTTTCAGATATTAGTAGAAGCCCTGGTCCATCTAGCAATAGTTCGGAATCAGAGGTTAGTTCGTTTGCAGAAGAACGTCATCAACCCATAAGCTTTACAGGCAAACAACAAAATAAAGGAGCTTTTTCAGATCATGAAAAGAAATTTATAGGTGCAATTTTATCAGAACATGAAAAATCTGGAAACGTCGATGAATTAGGAGGTAGAATAAGTAGTAGTCCTGATAAAATTAATTTTACTATTAATGGTATAAAAATATTACCAATAAATATTAAAGAACAATTAATGCGAACTACTGGTTTAAGCCAAACTAGTAGAGAATTTATAGCTTTATGGGCGATACTAGCTCCTACAGAAATAGGTGGTACTGCTAAATTAGCTGGTACTCGTGGGTGGCATGCCTTCTCAAGATCCACGTCAGCCTGTCAATTATAATGTGATTACTGATCGTCATAATAATATTTACATTGAAGTAACTTACCCTGGATATTTTAAATCTTTTAATGCAAAACCAAATAGTAAAAAACCACATGGGGTTGAAGGAAATTTTAGAATTGATTTAACTTTTAATCCACATGGGAATAAAGAATTTGCTATTACTAGACATTTTATTCCAGGCAAACACTCAACACCGGTTGTTGATACCCATAGAAAAGTTGGACCACATTAACAAAAAATTATTACCACGTCTCTTTCGCAATACCTCATAAATCACACTAACTAGTTATTTTTCAAACAATAACTAGTTAAATCTTTAAATTGTCATAAAATTAATATATTTTTTACATAAATTTTATTAGTCTTTGAATGGTTAATTCTATATAGTGAATTAATTATTTATTTTACTTCTAAAAGATTTATGGATATTTGGGTGTTATAAGAGGATTTTAAATGAATAAAAAATATTTTGGTACGGATGGGATCCGTGGACGAGTGGGAGAAGCTCCTATTTCCCCAGATTGGGTATTAAAATTAGGTTGGGCAGTTGGCTGTGTATTAAAATCTAAACAATCTAATAAGATCTTAATTGGTAAAGATACCAGAATTTCTGGGTATATGTTCGAATCAGCATTAGAGGCTGGGTTAGCAGCTTCTGGTACAAATATTGGTTTATTAGGGCCAATGCCAACTCCTGCGGTGTCTTTTTTAACTAGTAAATTAGGGGCTGATGCAGGAATAGTAATTAGTGCTTCGCATAATCCATATTATGATAATGGTATAAAATTTTTTGATAAAAATGGTAGTAAGTTGGCAGATAATTTAGAGATCCTTATAGAAGAACAATTACAAAAACCATTTAACACTGTAATTGCTAAAAATTTAGGTAAAGCTAAACGTATAACTAACGCAGAAGAGCAATATATCAATTTTTGTAAACAAAGTTTTCCGATTGATTTAAATTTAAACGGTCTTAAATTAGTAATAGATTGTGCCAATGGTGCTAATTATCGTATTGGCCCAAAAGTATTTGATTCTTTAGGGGCAACAACTCATATAATTGCTGCAGAGCCTGATGGATTAAATATTAATGTAAATTGTGGTTCCACTAATACCAAGGGATTAGTTAAAAAAGTTAAAGAATTAAATGCAGATGTAGGGATCGCCTTTGATGGTGATGGCGATAGAGTGATCTTAGTAGATCCATCTGGACAAATAATTGATGGGGATGATTTATTATTTATTATTGCTAATTGGTACCTTAATTCTGGTAAAAAATTAACCGGAGTAATTGGAACTATTATGAGTAATTTTGGTTTAGAAAAGGCAATAGAAGCTATAGGATTGTCGTTTGTTCGTACTAATGTTGGTGATCGTTATATATTTAAGGAGTTACTCAAGAGGCGTTGGCAATTAGGTGGAGAAGCATCTGGACATATTATTTGTCGTAACGTACATTCTACCGGAGATGGTATTATTGCAGCATTACAGGCATTAGCTTATATGGTAAAAACCGGTAAAACCTTAGCAGAATTATTGATGCCAATGGAAAAATACCCTCAAGTTCTTATAAATGTACCGGTAAAAAAACCAGTTACTAGTAAGCAAATTTTAAATAATTCTGTTTTTAAAAAAGCCTATAAATATTTAGAGAAAAAATTACAGGGAGATGGTAGAGTTATTATTCGTCCTTCTGGTACTGAATCAGTAATGCGTGTTATGGTAGAAGGTAGTGATAAAAAATTAATCAACGTGGTTGCTAAGGAATTAAAGCAGGTAATTTTAGGTGTCCCAGTTTAAATTTCAATACAATAATAAAACTATAGTAGCTAATTGGAAGATGAATCCTAATACTTATAGCGAAGCAGTTAATTTATTTAATTTATATATAAAAAATATCAACAACAATAAAATTAATTTTATTGTTGCCCCACCAGCTATATATTTACAGGCAATTTATTTACAATTATTAGAATCACAACAAAATAATATATTTTTAAGTGCTCAAAATGTTTGTTGGGAGAGAAAAGGGGCTTTTACCGGAGAAATTTCGGCTAGTAGTTTAAAAGATCTTGGTTGCGAGTTTACAATTATTGGTCATTCAGAACGTCGCATTTATAATGGTGAAACAGATCAATTAATAGAGCAAAAATGTTTAGCCGCTATAGAGGCTAGTTTAACTCCGATTATTTGTATTGGTGAAACCAAAGATCAATTTGATAATAAAAAAACTTGGCAAATTTTGGATCAACAATTAGAGATTATAAAAAATTTTAATAATATAAATTTTTTTATAGCTTACGAACCAGTATGGGCGATAGGTACTGGGGTTAGTGCAGATCTAGAGTATATTAATAAAGTATGTGGGTATATACGTGAAAAACTAATGAGAAGAGGGGAAAAAGCTAAAATTTTATATGGAGGCAGTGTTAGTTTAACTAATGCCAAGGATATTTTTCAGCTATCAAACCTAGATGGGGCGTTAATTGGGGGAGCATCGCTAAATGCGGAGCAGTTTGCAAGGATTTGTGAGTTAGTATAGCATAGGAGCCGAGGTGGGATTATGTTACAACAGTTAATATGGCTTTTACACATGTTTTGTGCTTTTTGTATAATAATATTGGTATTATTACAACATGGTAAAGGCGCAGAAATGGGAGCATCGTTTGGTAGCGGGGCATCTCAAACAATTTTTGGTAGTCAAGGTACCGGTTCATTTTTAACTAAACTGACTACAATTTTTGCGTTATTATTTGCTATTACTAGTATTTCATTAAGCTTTTTTGTGAATAAAACCAATCAATCAAAAGTTTCCGAGATCCTTAAACAAAAGGTTCAACAATCGTTGGATAAGGATATTCCAGAATAACTTCTCTGGCACCCGTAATGTTGGAGGGTTTTTAAGTAATTAGTGGCCGATGTGGTGAAATTGGTATACACGCCACCTTGAGGTGGTGGTGGAGAAATCTGTGCCGGTTCGAGTCCGGCCATCGGCAGATTACTATGAAAATGCTACTATCAAATAATTGACAAATATCAGGAACATATATATACTCATAATTATAAATCAAGGGAATATATATATACCCATATGAAGAAATTATTAGTAACTCAAACCGATCGATTTTTAGAACCTCTAAGTATATTAAAATCAACATCTCGTCCTAAAATTGGCTGGATTAGATATATAAGAAAAAGCATAGGTATGACAGCAACTCAACTGGCAAAGCGTATAAATGTAAGTAGAAGACGAGTAGCTAAAATAGAAGAAAGTGAATTACAAGAAGTACTAACTATTAAAACACTAAAAACTGTTGCTAGCGCGATGGAATGTCAATTGGTTTACGCTGTTATTCCTAAAACAACTATTATAAAAACTATAGAAAAACAAGCTAAAAAAATTGCACTTAAGCACTTAGCAGAAGTATCTCATCATATGACTTTAGAAAATCAAGCAATTACAGATCAAAAAGCGTTAAATGCTCAAATAGAAGAACTTGTTAAACAATATCTGGATAAAGCATCTAAACATTTGTGGGATGAATAATAAATGGAACTTATTTATCAAAAAGGAGCAACTACTATAGATCTAGATGAAGTAGAATATTTAATACCTAAACATATTGAGTTACAAGCGGAGTTAAATGAATGGGAGCAAGCTAATATTTTAGCAGCTAAAGTATGGTTGGAAACTCAAAAAATAGAGTTAACAAGTTTTGCAACTATAAATTTTTGTAAGCTATTACATAAAAAAATGTTTGATAAAACATGGACATGGGCCGGTAAATTTAGAAAAACTAATAAAAACATAGGCATAGATTGGTTACAAGTTAGTGTCGCATTGAAAAATTTATTTGATGATCTTATTAGCCAAATTCAAAATAATAGTTATCAAACAGATGAAATAGCTGCTAGATTTCACCATAAATTAGTCCACATACATGCATTTTCTAATGGTAATGGTCGACATGCTAGATTAGCTACAGATTATATGTTAACAATTTTGGGTAATAAGATTTTTAGTTGGGGTAGACATGATCTAACCTCCAAAAATGATACCAGGAAAAGATATATAAAAGCTTTACAGGCTGCAGACAAGGGAGAATATCAGCCATTAGTAGTTTTTGTTAGAAGTTAATTTATAGGTTTAAATAAATATTGATTATCTATAATTAATTTATGGTTAAAGCTATAACTGAACAAGTAAATTTATTGGAATATCCACAATCACCCCACATTCTAAAACCAGGGGAAGAATTAACTATTGGAGATCTCCACGGTAATTCCTTAAAATTTATGTTCTTTTTAATAAAAGAAGGGATCTTAACTCTAAAGAATAGAGAAAAAGATTATGAGGAAATTAAACGAATTTATGAAAAAAACGATCTAACCAAAGCCGATTTAGAACAATTTCAAGATATTTTAAGTGAAGCAGAATTTAACGAAGCAGCTAGCAAAACTAAAATCAAGTTAATTGGAGATGAAGTAGCAGATCGAGGCAAGAATGATTACTTTACTTTGCTGATTTTAGATAAATTACGAGAGAAAAAAGTTCCAATAGAAATTATTTTTTCTAATCATGGGGCGGAATTTGTAAGTTTTTATGAAATTGGAAATTGTACTGGAGATTTTCCAACTCACATAAACACAATGCAAGCACGATCATTAAATCTGGGCCTGTTAGGTTTAATAGACAAAGGATTAGTATCTACAGAAGATATACAAAAATTAATAGATGATTCCTATAAACCTAATCTAAAATTACTATCTTATTCGATAGATCAAACTACCAAGCCTAATACTATTATCCTTTATAGTCATGCACCCATTGGTTTAGAAACAGTAGAAGGATTAGCAATAGAATTTGGTGTTACTTATGATCAATCCAGTTTGGAAAATTTAGCTAAAACTATAAATGCTATTAATTCCAAATTTGCTGAATTAGTAGCTAATAATAGAGTTATTGAACGTTTGGAGGAAGAAAAAATTGAAGAAGAAGTAGTAGTAAATGCCCCAATAGCAGCAGGTATAACACGTGCTATCTGGAATAGAGTAAACTACCAAGATAGTTGTAGTAGAGTAAAAATAAAACGCCCATCTATGCTAAAATCCGATGATCAAGAATTTATAATTAACTATGTTCATGGACATGATGGTGTAGGTTCCGTAGCTGATGAAGAACAGGATTTTGTTACTAATTTAGATAATAATCTTGGAAAAGGTGGAAATTATAATTCTGGAGAGTATGTAGTAGAAAAAAGAACACCTCCACCGCAATTATTGGATAGAGAGAAAGATACAACTAAAAGGATCCCAACATTTAGGATTTTATCCTCAACAAGCTTAGCTGCAGCAGATTTAAAAGAAGCACCTATACCAACTGTTAAAAAATCACCACGTTCCACAACGTCACCGAAAAAACCAACATCAGATCCTGAAAAATCACCACATTCCGTAATTGATAAAACTATAGAAGATACAACATTTTCCCAAATTATTGATTCAGATGGAAAAGTTAATCCACAAGGATTACAAAACTATTTAGTTGAAAAATTAACAACAAGGAGTGAAAATGAAGAAATAATTAGTGATGTTAAAGTTAAATCCATAGTTCCTACTGAGAATAATGATCAATCAACTTGGGAAGCAATCTCTTGTACCAAAGAAGATGATAATCAACGAACTATTATGCGTGGCAATGATACAACAGTACAATTTTTGTCTAGTGGTAGTGATTTAATAGCACATTCGGTGATGATTTTACAAGGCATGTCTATTCCAATTCCAGAGCCAGGAGATCAAACTTTAATTGTTGAACCTACTGGTTTTAACCAAAAAGATTTAATAGCCATTATACAGACAGCAGATCGAATAAATCGAACAGATCAAAAAGAAAAAATTTATATAAAATTTGATATGGATAGTATTAAGGCTGAATATAAAGATCTTATAAAATTTATTGAAGTTTATAATAAAAATGTAGATTTACTTATTAATGACAAATCAGCTGTTAATAAATTACAAAAATTACCAATGTTATCAATTAGCAATCCCAACTTACTAAGAAAAGAAGTCAAACCGCCGCAACACCACTGATACTAAGCAGTTAGTTGGTTTAATTGATAATTTAGAGCAAGATTAATTGTTTATTGGCTAAATTTTAGTTATTATTATTTAATAATTTTATACTTAGAGATTAAGATTGACAAAAATTAAAGAATTTTTATGAAAAAAGAGCAGTATTCTTTGCTTGCACAGCCTCCCAAAATATTTCAAATTATTAAAATAGGGTTTTCAATATGGAAACATACTTTTAATAAAACTATAGCTTTCAGTTTAATTAACTCAGCCATCATGTATTTAGATATATTCTTTCAATATGAAAAGATTTCACCTATTTATGGACACCTATTTAGCATTGTTTCGCAAATTATAGGGTTTATGATGCTTATTAGTATAGTTTATAGTATTAATAAATCTGTACATAACGAAAATATAAGTTTTAATCAAGCAATTAAGATAAGTTGTAAAAAAATATTGCCATTAATATTATTAGGTATTTTATCTCTTATTGTGATCATAGTGGGTATGATTTTATTAGTTATTCCTGGTATTTTTTGTATGATTTCACTAGCATTTTCAAATTTTTTTGTAATTGTTGAAGAAAATAGCGTTGTAAATTCTATGAAAAAAAGTTTTAGATTAGTTTCAGGAAATTGGTGGTATACATTTGGAGCTATTCTTATAATATCTTTAATTAGTTGTATAATAGTGGTGTCACTTATGGGACTTTGTTTTATTGTTCCTACCTTTTTTGCTTTTGTAAAAAATTATTATGAAATGCAAGTTGATTATCATACTACACAGATAGTATTTATAATGTCATTACTAGGAATTTCAATGCCATTAACAATGATATTTATTTATCCATGGGGTATTGCAAGTATGCTGGCCATATTTTATAGCCTAAAAGCAAAAAACAGTGTTGCAAATGTAACTAAATAATCGACATGCAATTTGCGCAACTAGCTTGCTTGGTAATTTTCTATTGTTCTTAACCTCAATGACGTTATAGTATATACTAATCACACATGAGTTTTTGGTGTCCTAGAAAAAACAAGGAATGTTGAATGAATTTTATGGAGAATTAACAAAAAGTGTCCCAACAATATTTATCAATTTTGTTATTATTTTTTATTAGTATTTTATTTGGCTTTGCGCCTTTAGTTAGTAATTTTATTATTAATTTTTTAATTAATAGAAAAAATCCTAATAAAAAAATTAGTGATTTAAGTTGTAATGTGCAGTTATCAACTTATGAGTGTGGTTTTCCTACATTTTCTGATGCCAGATTTAAGTTTCCAATCAAGTTTGCTTTAATTGCAATTTTATTTATTATTTTTGAATTAGAAGTAATTTTTTTATTTCCTTGGGCAGTAATCTTTTCTAAATTAACTATTCACGCAAAATTAGCGATGGGATTTTTTTTGTTAATTTTAACTATAGGTTTTATTTATGAATGGAAGAAAGGTGCTTTAGAATGGGAATAATGATCGAATTAGAAGAAGAGATTAAAGTTCCTAATCACCAAGGATTTGTTCTTAGCAATGCAAATCAACTTATTATTTGGGCTAGAAGTGGTTCATTATGGCCAATGACATTCGGATTAGCCTGTTGTGCTATAGAGATGATGCATACTGGTGCATCACGTTATGATTTAGATCGTTTTGGAGTTATGTTTCGACCAAGTCCTAGACAGGCAGATGTAATGATAGTTGCTGGTACCTTAACTAATAAAATGGCTCCAGCATTAAGACAAGTATATGATCAAATGGTTTTTCCAAAGTGGGTAATTTCTATGGGGTCTTGTGCTAATGGTGGTGGTTATTATCATGATGCTTATTCTGTGGTAAGAGGGTGTGATCGAATTATTCCAGTGGATATTTATGTTCCTGGGTGTCCGCCAACTCCTGAAGCTTTAATTTATGGGATTATTCAATTACAGAATAAAATCAAACGTAGCAATAATATAGTTATATAAAATATATTTATGATAATAGCTGAAAAAATAATTAAACATTTTGTTAAAGACAATATAAATAATATTTATTCTAAATTTAATAACATAGAAATTTTTGGTACGGAAAATTTAGTAAAATTATTAGAGTATTTAAAAATGGAACCAGGGGTTAATTGTGAACAATTAATTGATTTATGTGGAGTAGATTATTTACATTATGGTATAACCGAATGGGAAACTAGTTCAGTAACTAGCCATGGATTTAGTAGAGCGATCCAAAAAGATGAATTAAATAACATCCAACATAACCAATATAGATTTGCTGTAGTATATAATTTATTATCATTGTCTGAAAATCAACGTATTAGGGTTAAATGTTTTTTATTGGAATCAGCATTAACAGTACCTTCTGTGGTTAATATTTGGCCTGTCGCTAATTGGTATGAAAGAGAAGCATTTGATTTATTTGGAATTAATTTTATTGGTCATCCAGATTTACGTAGAATTTTAACTGATTATGATTTTCAAGGTCATCCATTTAGAAAAGATTTCCCATTAAGTGGTAACCTAGAAGTACGATTTGATAGTAAATTACAAAAAGTAATTTATGAACCAGTTAATATTGAACCACATACGAGCGTACCTAAAGTAATACGTTCGGAAAAACGAAAACAGTTAATTAAAGAAGGCGAAACCGATTAAATGGATCAAAATAATAATACAACTAAACTTAGCATTATGAATTTTGGACCACAACATCCAGCATCTCATGGAGTATTACGGTTACTTTTAGAATTAGATGGGGAAACCGTAAAACGAGCAGAACCACACATTGGCTTTTTACATCGAGGTACTGAAAAATTAATAGAAACAAAACCATATAATCAAAGTATTGGTTATATGGATCGTTTAGATTATACATCTATGATGTGTAATGAACATGCGTATATATTAGCCATAGAAAAGCTTTTAGAAATTACTCCACCAATTCGTGCGCAATATATTAGAGTAATGTTTGATGAATTAACCAGAATTTTAAATCATTTATTATGGTTAGGAACACATTCATTAGATCTTGGTGCTATGAGCATGTTTTTATATTGTTTTAGAGAACGAGAAGATATTTTAGATTGTTACGAGGCTGTTTCGGGTTCTAGAATGCATGCTACTTATTATCGCCCTGGTGGAGTTAATCGTGATTTACCAAATAGCATGCCAAAGTATCAACCATCTAAGTGGCATAATAAAAAACAAACCGATAAATTAAATGTTAACCGAGAAGGAAGTCTATTAGACTTTATTTGGGATTTTACCGAGCGTTTTCCTAAACGAGTAGATGAATACGAAACTTTATTAACTGATAATCGCATATGGAAACAACGTACGGTTGGTATTGGAGTAGTAAGTAAAGAACGAGCAATAGCTTTAGGATTTACTGGTCCAATGTTGCGTGGTTCTGGAGTTTTATGGGATTTGCGTAAAAAACAACCTTATGAGGTATATGAACAATTAAATTTTAAGATTGCAGTTGGTAAAAATGGTGATAGTTATGATCGTTATCTAGTACGAATTGCGGAAATGCGAGAGTCGAATAACATTATACGTCAAACAGTAATGTGGTTAAAAGATCATTTAGGTCCAGTTATTAGTGATAACTATAAAATTACTGTCCCAAAACGAGATGCATTAAAATCAGACATGGAACCTTTAATTCATCATTTTAAATTATTTAGCGAAGGTTATTCTCTACCAGAAGGTGAGGTATACGCTGCAGTTGAACATCCAAAAGGTGAATTTGGGGTTTATTTAATATCTGATGGTGCCAATAAACCATATCGTTTAAAAATTAGAGCAGCAGGATTTCCGCATTTGGCAGCAATGGATGAGATGGTTAGAGGGCATTTATTATCGGATGTTGTTACTATTTTGGGTACCCAAGATATTGTATTTGGTGAGGTAGATCGGTGAACGTTGATGTAGACACAATAATAGATTTGCCGTTAGAGGTTACATCTAAGATAGATACTTGGATTTTAAAGTTTCCTAATGGACGTAAAAAATCTGCATTAATAGCTGCTTTAACTATAGTGCAGGAACATAATAATGGTTGGTTAAGCAGAGAATTATTAGATGCGGTGGCTGCTTATTTAGAATTACCGAAAATTGCAGTTTATGAGGTTGCCAGTTTTTATAGTATGTTTGAATTAAAACCTGTAGGCAAATATAAAATTTGTGTTTGCACTAATGTGTCTTGTATGTTGTGTGGTTGTAAAAAAATTGTTTCTCATTTAAAAAATAAATTAAATTTGGATTTTGGTCAAACTACTAAAGATTCTAAATTTACTTTAAAAGAAATTGAATGTATAGCTGCTTGTGATAAAGCACCAGTTATACAAGTTAATGGTAAATATTTTGAGAATGTAACTATTGAATCGGTCGATCAAATTTTGGCGGAATTAGAATGACTATTAATATAGATTATAAAACTTGGAAAACAATTATTACCAAAAGAATTAGTCCAGTTAAAATTATTGAAGAAATAAAAATTGCTAATTTGTGCGGTAGATATGGTACTAATATTTCAACTAGTTTAAGCATTGTAGCAAATAATAATGCTCCACAAAAATATATCTTAGGTAATGCTGATGAAAGCGAACCTGGTACTTTTAAAGATAAGCATATTATGTTGACCAAACCACATCAATTAATAGAGGGTATGGCTATTTTAGGATATGTTACTGGAGCAACAAAAGGATACATTTATGTTCGCGGAGAGTTTTTAGAGCCAATGGCTAAGTTAGAAGGAGCATTAAAAGAAGCATATAAAGCTAAATTTCTAGGTAAAAATATTTTTAATTCCGCATTTAATTTTGATCTATATGTTGTGCATGGTGCTGGTAGTTATATTTGTGGTGAAGAAACAGCAATGATAGAATCTATCGAAGGTAAAAAAGGGTTTCCTCGATTTAAACCGCCATACCCAACAACTGTTGGTTTGTATGGCTGTCCAACTGCGATTTATAATATAGAAGTTTTAATTCAAATTCCAATACTTTTAAAAAGTAATATTTATTCAAAATCCCCCTCTCCACAAAGTGGAGAGGGATGGGGAGAGGTAAATGGTGATACAAGTTGGAATAATTGTAAAATTTTTAGCGTTTCTGGGCATGTTAATAAACCTGGTACTTATGAATTACCATTAGGTAGTCCTTTTAAAGATTTACTAGCTATGGTTGGTGGTATGAAAAACAATAAAAAATTAAAGGCGGTGTTGCCTGGTGGTTTATCGTCACCCGTGATCCCAGCTAATTTAATTATGCAATTAAATTTAGATTATCAATCATTATTTCAAGTTGGTTCTATGTTAGGTTCCTGTGGTTTAATTGTAATGGACGAAACAACTTCTATGGTAGAAGTTTTATTAAAAATTACCAAATTTTATATGAATGAATCTTGTGGGCAATGTTCTCCTTGTCGAGAAGGTACTGGTTGGGCATATAGGATTGTTAATAGAGTTAGTCAAGGAAAAGCTTCTTTGCAAGATTTGGAAGTGTTAGATAGTGTTGCTAGCAATATGGAAAATAATACTATTTGTGGATTAGGGCAAATGGTTAGTAAATCAGTTAAAAGTTTTATAAAACATTTTCGACAAGAATTTGTTGATGCGATAATGATATGATTTCTATTAAAATAGATGACCAAGAAATTACGGTAGAAGAAGGAACTACTATTATACAAGCAGCAGATGCTTTAAAGATCCCTATCCCAAGGTTTTGTTATCATCAAAAATTATCTATTGCCGCAAGCTGTAGAATGTGTTTAGTAGAAGTAGCTAATGTCCCAAAATTATTACCAGCATGTGCAACTCTCGTAACAGAAGGAATGCAAATTTTTACTAAATCAGAAAAAACTATTCTTGGGCAAAAAGGGAACTTGGAATTTTTATTAGTTAATCATCCGTTAGAATGTCCAATTTGTGATCAAGCTGGTGAGTGTGAGTTACAAGATTTATCTTTAGAATTTGGTAACGATGTATCTCGTTATAAAGAAGAAAAACGGGTGGTCGTTGATCAAAATTTAGGTCCTTTAATAGAATCTAATATGACCCGTTGTATCCATTGTACTAGATGTGTACGTTTTAGCGAAGAAATAGCCGGTGTACGCGAACTAGGAGCTATAAATCGCGGTGAAGACATGAAAATTAGTACTTTTATTGAAAAAAGTATAAATTCAGAAGTTTCAGGAAATATTATTGATTTGTGTCCTGTGGGAGCTTTAAATTCTAAACCGTATAAATTTAGTGCTCGTTCTTGGGAATTACAGCAAAAATCTAGCATTAGTTGTCATGATTGTATTGGTTCTAATATTAATTATCATATTAATAGTGGGCAAATAAAAAGAGCAGTCCCAAAAGATAATAAATCAATTAATAGTATTTGGTTATCAGATCGAGATCGGTTTTCTTATTCTGGTATTCATGCGCAAGATCGTTTAAAACATCCTTTATTAAAACAAGATGGGGTATGGAAAATAGTATCTTGGCAGACAGCAATAGGTTTTATTGTTGATAAACTATCTATGATTATAAAAAAATATGGAGCTAATGAGATTGGAGGTTTAATTTCTCCGAGTGCTAGTTTGGAAGAGTATTTTTTGTTTCAAACATTATTTAGAGAATTAGGTAGTAATAATGTTGATCATAGGTTACGTCAAGTAGATTTTCGTGATCAAGAAAAGGCCCCATTATATCCGAACTTAGGATTATCAACTGTTGATGAATTAAAAAATCAAAAATTTATATTATTAATTGGTAGTTATATCAACAAAGAACAACCAATTGCAGGAATAAATTTAAGAAGTGCAGTACAAGCAGGTAGTACAATTGTGGTAATCAATCCAATAGATTTTGATTTTAATTTTGATGTTAGTTATAAATATATAACTCCAAATGCTGATCTATTAACACCACTTTTAAAAATAGCCAAAAGAGCAGCTAGTATTTCTAAAAAAACTTTGCCTACAGAAGCGGAAGTTCTATTAAAAGATATAACATACAGCGAATTAGAAGTTTCTATTGTTGAAAAGTTATTAAGTACTAAGAAAGGAAAAGCATCGATTATTTTAGGTGCATTAGCTATCGGTCACCCAGAGTATTCTAAAATAGTAGCAGTTAGTAATTTGATTTGTTTATTAACTACAGCTAAATTCGGATGTTTTTCTGATGGAGCTAATAGTGCTGGTGCTTGGTTAGCAGGTTGTGTACCTCATCGAGATTCTGATTATAAAGAAACCATAGGCAAAAATGCATTACAAATGTTAACCAAAAGTTTAAAAGCTTATGTTTTATTGGGGATAGAACCAGAATTAGATTGTATTAATGCTCATGCTGCGGCTAAATGTTTGCGACAAGCAGAATTAGCTGTGGCTATTACCGCGTTTGAAAGTAATTTATTATTACAATATGCAGAAGTATTATTACCAATGATAGTACCACCAGAGGGGTTTGGTACTTATGTTAATATAACGGGAACTTGGCAAAAATTTGAAAAAGTAATTCCTAATCCAGGTATTAGTCAATCAGCGGCAGAAATTTTGTTGATATTAGGTAAGTTGTTAAAATTGCCATATTTTATTGATTTTAACATTGAAAATATTTTAAATATTGAACAAATAATTAAACAAGGGTTAGATGTCAATCCTAAAAATAATTCTTGGCAACTGTGGTATCCGACTATAAATATTAACAAATCAGAATTAGCTAATAATTTTATACGTATTGCACCACTATCGTTATATACTATAGATCCAATAGTTAGAAGATCAGCAAGTTTACAGCAAACTAAAGATGCTATGGTTATAGTATGCATTAATTCTAAAGCTGCAAAAATTTTAGGAGTTAAAAATGGTGATCTTATTAAAATAACTACAGTTAATAATGAAGATCATACATTAAATAAAATTCTTAGATTACCAATAACGATTAGCAATAAAGTCGCTGATGGTTGCGTTTGGTTAAACCAGGTAGATCTGACAACTGCTATTGGAGCACCATATGATAATTTATTACTAGAAAAAACTATTTTAGAGAATGCTCATGTTTAGTCTAATAAATATTTTGTTAAAAATTTTGGTATTAATTATTTCATTAGTAATAACCATCGTTTTTTATACATTTTGGGAAAGAAGATTTATTGGATTGGTGCAAGGTAGGCTTGGACCGAATAGAGTTGGTCCTTATGGTTTATTACAACCTATTGCAGATAGTATTAAATTATTACTTAAATCTATGATTATTCCTAACAATGCTAATAAATTTTTATTTATTTTGGGACCAATTTTGTTGGTTGTTACTGCATTATCTGCTTGGGCCGTTATTCCAGTTAGTCAAAAAGCAGTTTTAGCAAATCTTAATATAGGGTTATTATATATATTGGCAGTTAGTTCACTTGGAGTATATGGTATAGTTATTGCTGGTTGGGCTTCAAATTCCAAATATGCTTTACTGGGGTCGATGCGCTCGGTTGCTCAAATGATTTCTTATTCTATTCCTATGAGTTTTGCTATAGTTGGGGTATTAATGAAGGCTAACAGTATGAATTTAATTGATATTGTTAATGCTCAACAAGGAGGGATAACTAATTGGTTTTGTTTTCCGTTATTACCATTATTAATTGTATATTGGATGTGTGCTATGGCTGAAACTAATCGGTTACCATTTGATACAGCTGAAGGTGAATCTGAATTAGTTGCTGGGTTTCATGTGGAATATTCTGCCATGGGTTTTGCACTATTTTTCTTGGCTGAGTATAGCAATATGATTTTAACCTCTATATTAACGGTGATAATGTTTTTTGGTGGGTGGCAGTCACCATGCACTAATTATTTATTATGGGTGCCTAGTTATTGTTGGTTATTTATTAAAGCTTTTATGTTTATGACTCTATTTTTATGGGTAAGGGCCACATTTCCACGTTATAGAGTAGATCAAATTATGCGAATAGGTTGGAAGGTGTTTATTCCTGTAACTTTATTATGGATCGTTATAGAAGCAGTTTGGCTAGATTATGAAAATTTTTTATAAATGTCGTAAATGGTTGTTTAATTTAGGGTTAATAGATCTAATTAAAGGATTATTGTTAACAGGCAAAAATTTATTTTCTAGAAAAATTACGGTGTTATATCCAGAAGAAAAAACTCCTAAATCACCAAGATTTCGTGGATTACATGCATTACGTCGTTATCAAAATGGTAAAGAGCGTTGTATTGCTTGCAAGTTATGTGAGGCAGTATGCCCAGCATTAGCTATTAGCATAGATTCTACCGTAAACGAGAATGGAGCTAGAGTTACGAGTAAATATGAAATTAATTTGTTTAAATGTATATATTGTGGTTTATGTGAAGAAGCGTGTCCAGTAGACGCCATAGTCCAAACTTCAATTACAGATTACCATTTTGAAAACCGCGGAGAACAAATTTTAACTAAAGAAAAGCTACTAAGAATAGGCGCTCAATATGAAGATGAAATTGTAATAAATAAGGAAAAAGATGCCATATTTCGTTAATCCAGTATTTACTATATTAGGTTTAATTTTAATTTTTTTCTTAACCGCAATTAGTTGGGTATTGTTAAATGCAGAATTTTTAGCATTTACTTTAATTTTAATCTATGTTGGAGCAGTGATAGTGTTGTTTTTGTTTGTAGTTATGATGCTAGAACAAAAAGCTATTAAGATTAATTTAACCTCTACCCATAAAAATAAATTTTTAGTATTACAAGCTTTATTTGTAACATTAGGTTTAGCCGCAATTTTTATTTTTATAGTTGAAAACTATAATTTAAAAGTACCAGCTAATATTGACGATAATAACATATATTTACTTGGGGAAGCATTATTTACGGATTATTTGTTGCCATTTTGTATGACTGGCATGATATTATTATCAGCAATAATAGCTGCGATTTGTTTGCGAGATAAACCATGAATCTATCTATTTATTTAATATTTAGTACCGTATTATTTTGTATATCCATTTTAGGGATCTTAATAAATCGTAAAAACCTAATTTTTTTAATTATGTGTATAGAGCTCATGTTACTATCGGTTAACACTAATTTTATAATTTATTCTAAGTTATGGCATGATATTAATGGACAAGTAATTGTACTCTTTATTTTAGCTGTATCTGCAGCAGAAATAGCTATTGGACTAGCAATTTTGATTAAATTATTTAAAATTAAGGGTTCAGTTAATATTATGGATTTAATATCTCTTAAAAATTAAGGTTTTTAAATGAATTTACATAATTTGTGTATAGCAACGTTATTGTTTCCGTTATGCAACTCATTAATTATTGGGTTATTTGGCAATTATTTTAATAATAAAGTAGTAAATATATTAAGTATAGTGGCTTCTAGCATAACAACTTTAATTACACTATATTTTGTATGGGGTTTTTTTGTTAATGATTTTCAAGATATTAATAGTACTTGGTATGTTTGGGGAATATCTGGTGGTACTCAGTTTAAAATTGGGTTTTTATTAGATCGGCTTAACATAGTAATGCTATTTATGGTGTCTACCATATCATTGGTCGTACAAGTGTATAGCATAGAGTATATGCGAGAAGAGATAAGCTATAAGAGATTTTTTAGCTATATTTCTTTTTTTACTTTTGCTATGTACTTATTAATTATTGCTAATAATTTTCTACAGTTATTTATTGGATGGGAATTAGTAGGTTTAGCATCTTATTTATTAATAGGTTTTTGGTTTAAAAAAGAATCAGCAACTCGGGCTGCCTTAAAAGCTTTTTTAATAAATAGAATTGGTGATATTGGTTTGTTGTTAAGTATTAGTGCAATATATTTAAGTTGTAATACTTTGGATTATATAGACGTTTTTAAAATTTTACCGCAAAACCTACAATATATTAATTTAATATGTATATTGTTATTTATCGGAGTTATAGCAAAATCAGCCCAAATCCCTTTACATATATGGTTGCCAGATTCTATGGAAGCACCAACTCCAGTTTCAGCTTTAATTCACTCAGCTACCATGGTAGTAGCTGGTGTTTACTTGCTTGCTAGAATGTCTCCAATTTTTGAACATAGTGAATATTGTTTAAATATAATCTTAATAACTGGTGCTGTAACGGCATTTTTAATTAGTATTTTGGCAATAATAGAAAGAGATATAAAACGTATTATGGCTTATTCAACAATTTCACAATTAGGAATTATGATAGTTGCAATGGGGGTTAGTGCTTATCCAGCTGGGATGTTACATTTAATAACCCATGCTTTTTTTAAATCTTTGTTATTTTTGGGTGCCGGTTCAATTATTTTAGCAACTAATCAAATCCAAGATATTTATAATATGCCATTACAGTTAAAAAAATATTTACCAACAACTTATTGGTGTATGTTAATTGGTAGTTTAGCAATAAGTGGTTTTCCCTGTTTTTCTGGTTCGTTTTCTAAGGATTTAATTTTAAAAACTGTTGAATTATCTAAATTACCATTTGCTAATAGTGCCTATTATTTATTGTTGGCTACTATTTGGATAACTGCATTTTATAGTTTTAGATTAATGTTTATAGTTTTTGATAAAAAAGTTAATTCTATAGAACAGCAGTCAACCAATTTTGAAATTATTAAATATAAAAATTCTAAAATAATTAATATACCATTAATATTTTTGTCTATATTTTCGGTAATATTAGGTGGTTTATTAATACAACTAGTGTTAAGTAATAAATTGTTTGGAGCAAGTATTTTTATATTATCAAAACACAATATTATTAAAGATCCTTCAAGTGCTGGTTTTATTAATTATTATTCTGCATTATGCGCTATATTTGGAATAGCAGTTGCTTTTGTATTGTATTATAGGCGACCACATTGGTCTGGCATATTAAGGCAATCCATACAAAATAATTTTTTATTTTTATATAAACTTTTTGGGCGTCAATATTGTTTTAATGACATTAATAGGTTAGTGGTAGTTGTTGCTCAAATAATTGCTAGATTTTTTGCAGAAATAGTTGATAAATTATTAATTGATAAATTATTAATTATTACCACTACAAAAGTTATGGTTGGCTGTTCTAAAGCTATTCAAAAGTTACAAACTGGCTATTTATATCATTATGTATTTTTTATGTTAACTGGAGTATTAATAATATTATCATGGTTCTTGTTCCACATATATTAAGCATAATAATTTGGTTACCAATTATAACTGGATTATTAATTTTATTAATCAACAAAAAATATTTATCGTATTTTGCTGTATTAACTGGCGTTATTAATATGGTTTTAAGTCTGATATTATTAAAAAACTTTAATAATATTGGAGAAGGATGGCAATTTATAGAAAGTTATAGGTGGTTGCCAAATTTAGGTGTCTATTATACGTTAGGGGTAGATGGTTTTTCAGTATTATTAATTTTATTATCTTGTTTTGTTAATTTATTGGTATTAATAACTAGTTTGCAACCTGCAAATAATAAATCTCAGTATATGGCCTGTTTTTTAATTATGAATGGCTTAATGTGTGGTGTATTTTCGGCGACCGATGCAATGTTATTTTATATCTTTTTTGAATCCATGTTGATCCCTTTATTTTTAATAATAGGTATATGGGGTGGTCCTAATCGGATATACGCTACCATAAAGTTTTTTTTATATACTTTTTTAGGTTCGGTATTATTTTTAGCGGCAATTATTTATTTACATAAAATTGCTATTGATTCTGGAGTTGCAGTAGAAAAATCTTTTGTTATGCAAACTTTTTATTCATTAAAATTAACTATACAACAACAAATTTATTTATTTATAGCGCTTTTTGTTGCTTTCGCAATAAAAATTCCTATGGTTCCTTTTCATACTTGGTTACCAGATGCACATGTAGAGGCTCCTACCGAAGGTTCGGTAATGTTGGCTGCGGTAGCATTAAAAATAGGGGCTTTTGCAATGTTAAGATTTTTATTACCAATTACTACCGATGCTTGTTTATTATTCTCTAAATTTATTATTGCTGTGTCTATAGTCGCTGTAGTGTATGTTGGATTTATAGCAATTGCGCAAAAAAATTTAAAAAAACTAATAGCATATTCTTCTATTTCTCAGATGGGATTCGTAACTATGGGAATGTTTATAGCAATTGTTTTAGCTAAAGAACAAAATGTTAATCAAGCAATATCTAGTATAAACGGATCTGTTATTCAAATGATATCGCATGGTTTAATTTCTGCCGGCTTATTTTTTTCTATAGGAGTTTTATATAATCGAAAAATTTTAACTGAAGATCTTAATGGTATAATACATCTTATGCCAACTTTTGCTAAATTATTTATGTTGTTTTGTTTGGCAAATATAGCATTACCTGGAACAATTGGTTTTGTTGGTGAATTATTAATTATTCTAGCAAGCTTTAAATTTAATTGGCAGGTAGCGGCTATTCTAGCTACTGGTTTATTATTATCTGCAAGTTATACATTATGGATGTATAAAAAGACCGTGTTTGATGGACCAGGTTTTAATATAACTGCTTACCACCAGTTACGATCAGATTTAAATTATAAAGAAACATTAGTACTTACTAGTGGTGCTATTTTAATTTTATTATTTGGTATTTGGCCGGCACCAATTTTTAATATATTAAATAATTCTACTTTAGCTTTAATTAAGGTGATTTCTTAATATGGTTATAGATCAGTTAATATTACCAGAAATATTAATTACTAGTTTAGCCTGTTTAATTTTATTGTGGGATGTCTTTATACCGCAAAAATATCGAATAACTAGTTATCTATTTACGCAATTAGGTTTATTGGCGGTAATAATTAGTATTGTATTTAATTTTAAAATATTAAATACCCAAAATTTTTATTTGTTTAAAGATAGTTTTGTAATCAACCCTCAAATTAACTTTTTTAAACTAGTTATTAATGGTTTTATGTTAATAATTTTTATGTATGCTAAAGATTACATTAAATCTAGGCATTATTTTTGTGGGGAATATTTTGTTTTAAGTTTACTATCAATGCTTGGAATGATGATTTTAGGATCTAGTTGTCATTTTTTAAATTTTTACTTAGGTATAGAAATGTTTTCTTTACCAATATATACATTAATAGCACTAGAATCTAAGGTAGTTAATTTAGAAGCAGCCATTAAATATTTTGTGCTTAGTGCGATATTTTCAGGAATTTTATTGTATGGCCTATCTTTAATCTATGGTGCCAGTGGTAGTTTGGATTTTCAAACCATTAGTAATTTTTTAGAATCTCAACACGTAACTATGTTGTTTAAAATAGGATCGTTATTAACTTTGATAGCTATATTTTTTAAATTAAATTTAGTTCCAGTTCATATGTGGGCGCCAGATCTTTATCAAGGTGCTTCAACACCAGTTACCATGTTAATTGCTTCTTTACCTAAAATTACAATGGTGCTTGTTTTAAGCAGAATAATTAATGAAGTATTTTTAAAATTATTTTTATTTAATGAACATTGGCAAATATTATTAATAATTGTTTCAGTCTTATCATTATTAATTGGTAATGTTGGTGCTATGTTGCAAACCAATATTAAACGCTTATTAGCTTATTCAGCGATTGGGCAAGCTGGTTTTATTTTGTTAGGGTTTGCAGCAAATAGTATTATGGGTAGAATTGCAGCTAACTTTTATGTGGTAGTTTATACATTAATTATTATTGGGTTACTGGGGATAGTAACTATTTTTAGTAAAATTGATCTGGAAGAGATCCAAGATTTTAGAGGGTTAGGGAAAAAACATCCATGGTTGGGTGGGGTGTTATTAATTTTATTGTTATCTATGGTTGGAATTCCTCCCACCATTGGTTTTTATTCAAAATTTTTAATTATAAAGTCATTAATAAATGCTAATTTAATTTGGGTAGCAATTGTGGCGTTATTATTATCGGTTGTTAGTTTATTTTATTGTTTACGTATAATTAAAATTATGTATTTTATTGATGATAATCAAGATCATGCTTTAAATGATCTTGATTATAGAAATTCAAAATTTAGAATAACTACAACCGTATCAACACCGTTAGCTATTGTCTTATCTATAAATGGGATATTGGCTTTAGGTTTAGGGATTTTTCCGGTATTTATCAATAGCATTTTGATTTATTTTGGGTAAGACCATTTCTAATGGCACTCGATAGATTGAGGCAAGGTTTTGTTTAAGGAAGAGGTATTGGTACATTATTACCTTTAAGCCTTTCTTTTAATAGATCTGTTCTTGATTGCTTGGTTAGTGCATTTTGCCATTCATAAAGATCAACAGTTATGTAATACATGGGTTTACGAGGATCTCTAGCTCTGGTTTTAGATTGCATTATCTCATCTCGTAGTCTTGTTCTAGAAGTTTTACCGGTAGGAGAAAATGTTAATGCTGTAGTTAAAGTAGCAGGTCTACAGCTAAACATATGGTGTTCTGGACCATCAGCTTCTATTATTATAGTAGAGGATTGTCTGGTTCTTTTGTCTGTTATAAAGAATCTTCCATCTACTATAGTGTTTTTTATGGGAAATTCTTCTTTTACATCATAAACTTCGTAATCAAAATATTTAAGTGAATTACGTATAAAATTTATCACGTCTTTTTGAAAAAAGCTTCTGGTTGTTTGCATTCGTAATTTTTCTTGTAAATATTTTTTTAAGTAATCAAAATCTTTTAAAGAAAATGGTTTTTGTTTGTTTAATTTTCTTTGAAAATAAACCCAAGTGGTATACGCCTTATTTAAAAATCTTAGATCTCTTAATCTAGCCTCGTCTATATTAGGAATATTATCTTTAATATAGGCAAAACTTTGTTGAATTAAGGTGTTTATCTTTTTTAACAGTTCTTCAGATAAATGTTTAAGGAACCCACCTTGTTGAGAAGCATCACATTTGACAAGCAAAAATAGCAAATCTATTTTGTTGGTAATATTTGTTTTTGATTCATCTAAACTATCAAGTAGGATAGCACAGTGTTCTTCGATATATCTTTTGTGGTGAGAATTAGTTGGATTTAGCTTAATTAAAGACGACAGAAGTTTTCTCGAAAGGTGGTATGGCATATTTTGTATATTTAAATATTTTATAACATTTTCTATTAAATTATTGAATTCATGGCTTAAGCTTGTGTTGATATCAATATTTAATTTACTTAATTGTTCCAATAAATCTATTATTTCTTCTTTGTATAAAGCAAATGATGCTGGATTCATGTTAATAACTTGTAAAAATTTTACTATACTATCCCAGTTTTCTTCAAGAAGCTTTGTTATAGAGGTAGTGGTAGTAGATTTTTGCATTATAATAAAAGTTATTAATAATTTTAGCCCATTAAACCAAACAGGAGGATATGGTATATCGGTTAAATTGTTTCGTTTTAACGTGCGAATAGCATTGTTTATATTGCCTTCTTTTATATTATATTTATAAGGATTATACTTGCTTCCAGTTTGGTTTAGCTTTTTTTGTTCTATTTCAAGCCTAGCAGCTGTTCCTATAACTAATTCTCTATAATTTGAAGGTAATTCACTAAAAGACAATAACTTTGGTGGTATTGATACTGATGGGATCTTTTTTGATGAAGTAGGTTTTTCTAATAATAATGTTGATGAACTACAACTATTGCTGGATTG
Organism: uncultured Francisellaceae bacterium; assembly: GCA_903907935.1. GTDB lineage: Bacteria > Pseudomonadota > Gammaproteobacteria > UBA6186 > Azoamicaceae > UBA6186. The sequence continues at coordinate 2,246 of CAIVQA010000003.1, read as the reverse complement.
TAGTAGCGATTTATCATCGAGTTGTTCCTGTTCTTCCTCTTTGCTACTGCTAGATGTAGAGCTACTGCTCGTAGTTGTAGAGCTATTACTTCTGTTAGGTACATGATGGTCTTTTAATAATTGCTCAACATCAAAAGACAATAACTTTGGTGGTATTGATACTGATGGGATCTCTTTTGATGAAGTAGGTTTTTCTAACAATAATGTTGATGAACTGCAACTATTGCTGGGTTGTAGTAACGATTTATCATCGAGTTGTTCCTGTTCTTCCTCTTTGCTACTGCTAGAAAAGCTACTGCTAGAAGAGCTACTGCTTGTAGTTGTAGAGCTATCACTGCTATTAGGTACATGATGGTCTTTTAATAATTGCTCAACACTTGGAATATTTTTTTGTAACTCTTCTTCTGAATTTTGTAGTGTTTTACTTAATTCTTTTAGTGTTTTTTCTATTATTGGTAGTGTTTCATCTATTATTTTTAATGTTGCTTCTATTATTTTTGTTGCTTCTATTGTGTTTTCTTGTTCTTTTATTATTTTTAGTAATTTTTTATTTTCTTTTAGTACTTCTTCTTTTGCTTTTAGTACTTCTTCATCTGCTTCTAGTTCTTTTTCTTTTATTTCTTTTAGTACTTCTTCATTTGCTTTTAGTACATCTTCATTTGTTTCTTTTGCTAACTTTAACAGTTCTTCTTGTGCTTTTTTTAATTCTTTTTTTGCTTTTTTAGATTCTTCTTGTGCTTTTTTAAATTCTTTTTCTGCTTTTAGATCTGCTTCAATTGCTTTTTTATAACCTTTTCTTATGTTTTGTAGTTTTCTTTCATCTTCTGCTTCTTTTCTTTTCTCTTTTTGTAATGTTTGTGCTATTTTGGTGATACTTTTTGTATTGAGATCTTTTGTGTCCCATACGCATAATGACATTTGATAAGAATTCAAGATTGCTTCTGCAGATTGTTTAAATTCTTCAAATGTTTCGTATTCGTATAAATATTTAAATTTTGTTTCCCAAGAAAGATCTTCTTTTTGAACTTTTTCATGAAGCGCGATACATTCTTTAATTATTATTTCAACCATATTTATAGTTTTTTGAAATTTGTCAAGAATATCACGTTCAATGTTGCCTTCTTTTTTAATTTTGTAGTTTAAAATTTTAATTTCATCTAAAAAAACTTTAACTAAGCCAATATTACTTAAAAATTTAGTTGTTGGAGTTTTTTCCTTAAGCTTGGCTGTACGATATAATTGTTTAGCTTCCTCATAATCTTGTTCCAAAATGCTTATTTTGGCTAACAATAAGTTACGTAAATTTTTATTGTCTTCAGATAAACGTTCACACCACTTTTTTGCTTCTGTCAATTTTCCATTTTCTAGATATTCGTCAAATTGTTCAAAATCATCTTTACTGCTGGTAGTTTTAGTTTCTTCTTGTTCTACGCTTTTACTTTTTGCAGTTGTGGCTTCTGTAGATTTACTAGAAGAAAGATCTTCACTTGCTAAAATAGCATCTAAAATAGTTTTATGAGAATGATCTTTAAGCGAACTTATTGCGTAATAATTGCCAGTACTATCTTTGCCGATAAGTATTGGATTTTTGGTGTAGCCTAATTGTAATATTACCTCATTATTTGTGTTTACTTCTAAGTGTTCTGTGCCTATCCCTAAAACAATAATTGGTCTATTTAATACTTTACTTAATACAAGAGGTTCTATTGATCCTATAGTACCATTCCCTTCTCCAATTAAGTCCATAATCTTTTGTTTTTCAGGTAAATCAACAATACTTGCTGCGTATTCATCAAAATTATCTTTTAAGTGCATAGCAACCAATGCGCGAAGCGAAAAAATATCTTGGTGTTCTTCTTCTTCTTTTAAAGATGAAACTATAGCGTAATATAAACCATGATTACCATTAGATACAGGAGTAAACGATAACTCTAAACTTTGAATAACGTTTTGATTAATGTGCATAGCAACCTCTTATTATGGTTTTATTTTTATTAAGTATTGTAACAAAAAGTAAATAATAAAAAAATTTATTATGCACTTATTTAAAATACGAAAGTTATTTGGTGTATGCTCCTTAAGGTTGTTGGAGTTGCTAAGAACCTAATAGCCGTAAAACTAACAATAATCAATATCAAGTAACAACATATGTCAAGCAAAAATGAAAATGTCTCCTATTTCGACAAATTAGAAACTGTTAAAGGATTGCTATAATAGCGTATATTTATAAAAAATAATTTAATATT
>CAIVQA010000002.1 GCA_903907935.1 uncultured Francisellaceae bacterium | reverse complement strand
TGCTTTTGGCAGCCTTAGATTTTGATTAATAACTTATGTAAACCTTGCTTGTAGTAGCAAAAGTTATAATTTTTAAATAATTTTCTTTGATTAAAGAATTCTTAGTTTAGAGTAAATACAATTTTTGACCGGGAGCTGCTGGGTTAGTGACTTTACACTTTATTCTTTATAGAACTTGTGTTAAAGTCTCCAACATGAAAAAACTTATGTTGCATGCTCCATATATTTTTATTGTCCTTCTAGTGGCCTCCTCGGCCATATAATCTTACTTTTTACTATATAATATCAACAAATACACCAAACTTAGTACGATTAATATATTTTAGATAAGGTTATTATGCAACAATTTAGATCTGTTTTAATTTATGGTTTTGCTCTTTTTGCAATGTTTTTTGGATCTGGTAATTTAGTATTTCCCATAAAAATTGGGCAAATAAGCGGGAATTATTGGTTTTTAGGTTTTTTAGGGCTATTTTTTACTGGGATCATTCTTCCTTTTTTAGGACTTTTTGTAATTAAGTTGCATAAGGGTAGTTATCATGACTTTTTTAGTGAAGCAGGTTCGGTTGCTAAAATAATATTACCTTTATTTACTCTATCTTTGCTTGGTTCTTTTGGGGTGGTTCCCAGATGTATTACCGTTGCCCATGGGGGTATGGGATACCTTGTCCCGCAAATGTCTATAGGTATTTTTAGTATACTATTTTGTGTAACTACTTTTTTCTTTTGCTTAAAAGATCAACGTATGATTAACATACTTGGTAAATGGATGAGCCCAATTCTTATAATTGCACTGGTAGTATTAATTATGACTGGTATTATAAATAATCCAGCAGCTACGATTCAAGATATTAGACCACAGGAAGCATTTTACCATGGTTTTTTAACTGGTTATCAAACAATGGATCTATTTGCCGCATTTTTCTTTTCGGCGCTAACATTTAGAGAGTTTCAAAACATAATGCCCAAAACTATAACTCCAGCAGATTTATTAAAATTTGCGATCAAACCAAGTATTTTGGGTGCTACTTTATTAGAGTTAGTTTATTTAGGTTTTGTGTTTTTAGGTGCCCATTATGCAGATTTAACAGCAAAAGTTGAACCAGAATTTATGCTACCTACTATTGCAAAGCATATTATGGGTGATAACGCAACTTTATTGATTGCTGTTCTTATGTTGTTTTCGTGCCTAACTACAGCAGTAGCTCTTAATAATATTTATGCTAGATATTTATGCTCTTTATTTAAATTAGGAGAAAATCAATTTCCTTTAGTGTTATTTGGTACAACTTTTATATCGTTTTTAATATCACTACTTGATTTTAAAGGAATAGCTGCTTTTTTAGCGCCAGTTCTTGAAATTTCTTATCCGGGTATTATTATTTTAACGATATTAAGCATTTTTACACGTAAATGGCGTACTCTTAAAATATATTCATTTTATGGGGTCTCTGGATTAATGCTTTTAAAATTATTGTAATTTTAAAATGTTAATAACTACTCACCCAGGTGGCAAATCCCATGCCGCTAATTTAAATTGATCATCAACAAAATCAATTTCACAATAATTACCAGGGCTAATTTTTAAGTGATTTTCTAGAATAGCTTGTTCCATACCGCCATCGAATAATTCGTTTACAAAAGTAATAACACCTTGGCTGCTAATTAAGACTACAACATCATCTTTTTTATATTGAGAAGACAGCATATTAAAAAAAGCGTTTATTCGTTGAACTAATTCTTCTCGAGTAATTTGCCAAGAATGAGGTGCTTGGTTAGGAATGATACGTTTTTGTTGCCAATCATCCCAAGCCTGTTTACCAAATTTTGCAATTACTTCATTAGTTTCTTTGGTTTCTCCTAGAGTAGTTAATCCGGCCCAATTTCCGTAATCTAATTCCATCAAAGCTTCGTTTAAATATAATGGTGGTTCAAAATTGTTTTTTTGATTAAAATATTCTCGTATGATAACTGCATGCTCCCAAGTGCGGATTAATGAACTTGAGTATAATGCTTTAATATTTTTTGATCCTAAAAAATTAGCCATAGTTCGAGCTTTTTGGCGGCCAGCATTAACTAACGGGATATTATTTTTTGAGCCACACATAAAAACTCGTTTACCGCCAATTTGATCGTCGCCAAAAGTATTGCCATGTCGTATTAAAAATATTTTCATTAAATTATTTCCCCATATTGTTTAATTAGATTTTCGGCATTTATCGCATCTTCTATGGAATCTATACCAGACATAGATGAATACACATAATCTTCAACAACTGTAATTTTAATGGGAATTTTATTTTCTAAAAATCTTAGTTGTTCCAAACCTTCTAATTTTTCATGGGTGGTCATGTTATAGGAAACAAATTTTTTTAAGGTTGGTACACTATAACCATAGATTCCGATATGACGATAAACTGGAGATAAGGAAGAGGATTTTCTTAAATCACCTTCATTTCTAATAGTAGGAATAATATTTTTAGAAAACCAATAAGCAAAGTTATCATTATTAAATACTACTGATGTTCCACTAAAGGGGTTTTTCTTTTTTCTTTCTCGGAATTGATCTAATTTTTCCCAGCTAAGTTGTACTGCTGGTGTAACAACATTAACATTATTATTTTTTTCAGCAGTATTAATAATTGCTTCTAATATATGAGGGTGAGTTAAAGCAGCATCTCCTTGAAAATTAATAACAAAGTCAGGAGTTTCTTTAAGTTTAAGAACGGCTTCTAATACCCTATCGCTGCCGGTAGGGCATTCTGAGCCAGTTAAAATAGCGTTCATTTTAAGTCGCGAAGCATGATCAAAAATTCTTTGGTCATCAGTTGCTACATATACTTCTACATTTTTTAAGTTATTAGCAACTTTGATTGCGGTTTCACAAACCCGTTGTAGCAGGCTTTTTCCATTAATAACATGTAGCGGTTTTCCAGGAAAACGAGTAGAACCATAGCGTGATGGAATAATTATAACTGATTTCATATTAAAATACCCATGTTTTTGAAATGCCAAATATATTCTACTAAAATTAACTTATGAATAATATCCAATTAATTTTATCAAAAACTAATGCTTATGATGAAGTACCTTATGAAAGCCACCCATATTCTGCGAGCCACCCTTATCATTTGATGACTCTTGGTACTCTTTTTGGTATGAACCCAACTAATCCGGAAAAAGCCAGGATCCTAGAGCTCGGATGTGCAGCTGGTGGAAATTTAATTCCACATGCTGTTAATTACCCTAATGCAGAATTTATAGGGGTAGATTTATCTAAGATCCATATAAATGAAGCTAAAACTACTAGTTCTTCTTTAGGGCTTAAAAACATAGAATTTTATCATTGCTCTATAACGGATGTTGGGGAAAATTTTGGTAAATTTGATTATATTATTTGTCATGGGGTTATTTCATGGGTGCCAGAATACGTTAGGACAAAAATTTTTGAAATATGTAAAAAAAATCTTAATCAACAAGGCATAGCATATGTTAGTTACAACACTTTGCCTGGTTGGAATACGATTCGTACTATTAGAGATATGATGATGTTTCATTCTAATATATTTTCTAATATTAATGAAAAAATTACCCAAGCTAGAATGTTATTAGAATTTGTTAAAGATAGCTTAGAACATTCTAAATCACCTCATGCAGAAATTTTAAAAACTGAAGCCGCCCTTCTTGCTAAACAATCTGATTATTATTTGCGTCATGATCATTTGGAAGAAGAGAATAAGCAATATTATTTTAATGAATTTATGGAAGAAGTTAAGAAACATAATCTTCAATACCTATCAGATTGCAGTGTATCAACTATGTATGTTGGCAATATGCCAAAAAAAGTTGTTGAAAAATTACAAGAAGTTAATGATATTGTTAGAACAGAACAATATATGGATTTTATTACTAACCGTCGTTTTAGAGCAACATTATTATGTCACGATTCGGTATTATTAAATAGAAATATTAGTAATGATGCACTTTTAAAATATAATATGATTTTAAATATAGTCCCAGAAAAAAAATTTACTGAAATAGATCTTAATAATCCGTCGGAATCATTAAGATTTTTTTATAATGGCAATAAGGACCTAGCAATTTCAACATCCTCTGTTTTTATGAAGGCAATATTTTATACTTTTAACGAAAACATTAATAATCCTATAAGTTTTAATACACTTATAACTACCGCTAATAACAAATTAAAAGAAAATAAACTTATTGATCTTAAAAATGATTTTTTAAACAATATGATGCAATTATTTTTACAAGGGTATCTTAATATAACCTTAAAGAAAGCCAGAAATAAAATAAATATAGTTAAACCAAAAGTTTCAAAGATTATTTTTTATCAAGTGTCTAATACTCTTAAAATGTGGGTTACCAATTTAATGCATGATGTAGTAATGATTACTTCATTTGAAAAAATTGCTTTACGATATATGGATGGCAAAAATGATAAAAACCAATTACTGGGATTGATTATGCAGCATATTAATAATGGGGAACTGGTTTTTAGTAGGGATGGAGAAAAAGTTGATGATGCTACTCAAATACGTAAAGAATTGGTAACTTTTTTAGATGTAGCTATTAACAAAGCTGCCGTTAATGCATTGTTAGTATAGTACTTAAACAAAAAATATTCGCTATTTAAACAATTACAATTTAATAAATTTTTATTTTCAATATATTTATCTATTTAAAAACAACTGCTACACTTTGTTCAAATTAATAATTTGATATTTGTAGAGTATAAAAATAAATTATGATAAACGATGAACAAGATGATGATAGACAAGATGACGATAAAAGTGAAGAACTACAATTTTATTGTGAAATTTCTTTCGAAGAACAAAGTCATACCATAGAGAAAAAATATGAACAAGCCGAACTTTATTATGCTGGTTCAGCAAACGAAAAAAATAAAGCAGTTCAATTGTATTGTGACCTTGCTGCACAAAATTATGCGCCAGCACAATATCAGCTTGGAAAGATGTATTTAGACAATTTGTTATACGAAGAAAAGTTATATTTACTGTTACCGGAAATGTTAGAACATTATGAAAAATTAGCTAAAGTTGACGATGACTATTTTGCTCAAAATGATCTTGATAGGATTCATAAACAAAACATGCGTTATGCAAAAAGATATTTTGAATTAGCGGCAGTTCAAGAATATGCGCCAGCACAAAGTGCACTTGGAGTAATGTATGTCTTTGGAGAGGGAGGTGCTAATAAAGATATGGATAAAGCAATAGAGTTATATCAGAAAGCGATACAACAAGGAAATATAGAGGCTAAATTTAGACTTGCTGAAGTATATGCATATACTGATCATATAGAACGAGCAATAACCTTATATAAGGAAGCTGCTGATAGTGGTTATGCTCCAGCAAAATATAATCTTGCTGTAATATATTATAATGGTAATTATGTTGAAAAAAATCAGAAATTGGCAATAAAACTACATGAAGAAGCCGCAGATGCCGGCTATGCTCCTGCACAATATGATCTAGGTGTTACATATAATTCTGATGTTTTTGGTACTCAAGATGAAGCTAAAGCTATGGACTTATATCTAAAAGCTGCTTTGCAAGGGCATGCTAAAGCACAATGTATGGTTGGAACAAAATATTTAACTGGAGACCATGTTGTTAAAGATCTAGCTAAGGCGCTAAAATGGTACACAAAATCTGCTGCTCAAGAATATGTTATAGCACAATATAATCTTGCTGAAATGTATTATCATGGTTTGGGGGTTGATAAAGATGTAGAACGAGCGGCAAGATTATATAAAAAATCAGCGGAACAAGATTATCCTGAAGCACAATATCGTCTTAGTGAAATGTATATGCTTGGTATTGGGGTTATGCAAAATGAAATTCGAGCAATAGAATGGCAAAAAAAAGCTGCAGATAATGGGTGCGGTGTAGCACAATTGAATCTTGCTGGAATGTATAGTAGTGGTGGTTATGGAATAGAGAAAGATGAGTTTAAAGCAACCAAATATTATGAAAAAGCGGCAATACAGGGAATAACTGTTGCACAGTATAATCTTGCTATACGCTATGATAGCGGTATTGGTGTCGATCAAAAAGATGAGACAAAAGCGTTTATGTGGTATGAAAAAGCTGCCAAACTTGGTTTGGCGGTTGCCCAATATAATCTTTATAATATGTACGAAAATGGCGAAGGTGTTGAAAAAAATCACGATAAAGCTCTAGAGTGGTATAGGAAGGCCTATAAACAAGGGTTTATAGCACAACTTAATGCAACAAAAGGTAAGAATAAAGATAAGGCTGAAAAATCTGGTAAAAGTCCCAAAACAGTTAGATTTTCTTTAAGCTGAATAGGTTTTTCGTAATCGTTCACGTTGGTACCTATTGCTGCATTGCGGTCCGTAACTAGCGCACTTTTATAATTAAAAACAAGCCAAACGCGCTCAAACAATACGGTCCTAGTTGCAGCAATAGGTACCAACGTGAACGATTACGATTTTTCTTTATTTAACTCCCTTTTCGATAGCTAATAATACTCCCATTTTATTAGTTGCATACATCCATGCACCGATAGCAAATATTACAAGAATAGCGATCATAGGAGTTGTACTAATAATTTCTCCTGCACCAAAAATTAAAAATCCTTGTAAAATAATTGAACTACCGGATTTACCAGCTCTAGAAACTATACCATCAATAATTGCCTTACTATTTCTTTGTTGTTCGATTGTTAATGGAATAAAGGTTATTTCTTTAATTTGATCGAAAATACAATATTTTACTGCTTTACCAAGAGACATTTGCAGTGTTCCTAGGGTTAAAATTAAATTATTTACATTAAAACCAAAATTTTCCGCGCATAATGCAGTATACAAACAAAAACTAGTTACAAGCCACACGGTGGGTGGTACTAATGCAGTTATTCTCCAGCCAAATTTATTCATTAAATTACTAAAAATAAATAAACCAGTAATTAAAGAAAAAATGCCGGCAAGAAAGTCCAATTGTGCTAAATAATTATTTAATTCATGAGGAGAGATGAAGCGTTTTTTTATTTGGCCTAACCATAACACGTCGGATAAATTAAATACCACGTTATAACCTATAATCATTATTGCTAATAAAGCGATATTTTTATAACGAAAAATATATTTTATACTTTCCAGTAAAGAAATTTTGTGTTTAGTGGTTTTTTGGTTATTACCTAATGTAGGTGTATTTTCTTGAGAATTACTTAATTTACTAAAAATTATAGTAATAAAAAAACAACTTATTATAGCTGTCGTTAAAAATATAGTTACTGATTGTGACCAAGAATGTGAACATAGTTTAGAGATCAATTGGATATATTTTCCAGAAAAAATACCTGCACAATTAGCGCCTAATGCAATAAGTGCGTAAAAACGTTTAGCTTCTTCTATTTTAGTAATTTCGTTACAAAATCCCCAAAATAATACTGATAATATTATAATGCTCCACATTTCAGCCATTACATAAAATATTGTTTCTGGCCAATGGTGTAAAATAGGGATTACGTTATGAAAATTTGTTGGTAAACTATATTTTAAGTAATTAGCTAAGGTATCAAGATATAAATATTCTTTATTTGGATATAGAAAAACCATAAATATTATAAAAAAGGTAGTAAATAAACCAAACATATTATAAATCAATATTTTTCTATTAGGATATTTTGCTAAATATACATAAAAACAAGTAAAGGCTATAGCGCTTGGCATTACCAACCAAAATTTTAAAAAGGGAATTTCTTCTGCCCCAGAAATTAAAGTAATTTTTAAGCAACGTAATATGTGGTAAACAAAAGAAATTAAGAAAAACAAACTAAAAATAGGGAGTATTTTTTTTAATTCTTGTTTGGAAATTTTAGGGAGAACAGCTTTTAACAATTTGTTAATGGTTTGGCCGTGCCCTATTAGTGGTTTTACAACAAAATGTAGTATATGGTGGTGTATATAATTCATTATAATTTTTTGGTAACCTTTCAGACTTAAAAAATAGAAGAAACAAATTCTATAACAATTGTTACCTGGTATTCAATAGAGTTGTTTAGTCAAAAGAAAATAAAAAAATAATATTATATGGTTTACATAGCGTGGCTAATCAAGTAAAATGTCTCTCGTAATTGCGGGGTGGAGCAGTCTGGCAGCTCGTCGGGCTCATAACCCGAAGGTCGTAGGTTCAAATCCTGCCCCCGCTACCATATATAAAGCTATCAGAAGGCGCCTCGGGCGCTTTCTTGTTAATGGGGTAAATAAATTTAATGGGTATGTTGTTTAGTTCAAAGCTGGAAATGTTAATTGCTAGCGAAATAAATTCGTTAGGCTTTTTGTTTGTTGGTTTAGAATTTGATCGTCATAGTAAACCAGATGTATTGCGAGTATATGCAGATATTTCTAATGGTATTACAGTTAATGATTGTGGGAAGATTGGGTATCACTTAAATAAAGTTTTAAGTGTAGCTTCAGATTTAGGGGTACAGAATTATGTTTTAGAAGTTTCTTCCCCTGGGGTAGAAAGAAGATTATTTACTTTGTCACAATGTGAGCAATTTTTAGGGAGAAAAATTAAGCTTAAATTACAAACAGTAGTTGACGGGAAGAGTAATATTGTGGGGGTATTAAGATCAGTAGATCAGGCTCACAATAAAATATTGATAGGCATGGATGGGCAAGATTTATATTTTGATTTTGATAATATTGCTAGAGCAAATTTAGTTTATTGTAAATCGTAAATTATAGGTGAAATTAGAATGAGTAAAGAAATTCCGCTTAAAATGATTGTGGATGCAGTATCTAATCAAAAAGGTATTTCAGAAGAAGTTATTTTTGAGACTTTAGAAGCGGCTCTTGCTTCTGCTACTAAGAAAAAACATGGTTCTGATATAGATGTAAGGGTAGCTATTGATAGAAAAACCGGAAAATATTCTACTTATCGGGTATGGACTATTATTGAAGATCCAAAAAATTTTGAACCAATGGCATCACCTCTTACTCAAATTACACTTAGTGCAGCCAGGCTAGATAATCCATCTGCAGAAGTGGGAGATAAAGTAGAAGAAGAAATGGAATCTATAGACTTTGGTCGGATTGCAGCGCAAAGTGCTAAACAAGTAATAATTCAAAATGTTAGAAGTGCAGAAAAAGATTTAGTTGCTAAAGAATTTAGCAATAAGATAGGTGAATTAGTAACTGGCGTAGTAAAAAAGACTATTAAAGATGGTATAATAGTTGATTTAGGTGGAAATGCGGAAGGGTTGTTAACTAGAGAACATATGTTGCCTAGAGAATCGTTTCGACCTGGAGATAGAGTAAAGGCTCATTTATATAGTGTAATAAATGATGCTAAAGGTCCCCAAATGCAACTTAGCCGTACTAATAATGGTATGCTAATAGAATTATTTAAAATAGAGGTACCAGAAATTGGCGAAGGTATTATTGAAATTAAAGCAGCAGCTAGGGATCCTGGTATTCGAGCGAAAATTGCGGTTAAAACTAATGATGGCAGGATTGATCCAATTGGAGCTAGTGTTGGGATGCGTGGTTCTAGGGTGCAAGCTGTTTCAAATGAGTTAGGTGGCGAAAGAATAGATATAGCATTGTGGTCTGATGATACAGCACAGTTTGTTATGAATGCTATGGCTCCAGCTGAAGTGGTTTCAATTATAATTGATGAAGAAACTAAGGTAATTGATATTGCTGTAAAAGATGAGTATTTACCTCAAGCAATAGGTAAAAATGGACAAAATATCATGTTAGCATCTCTTCTGACTGGATGGGAATTAAATGTTATTGGCAGCACCGAGGCAACTAGTAAAAATGAAAATGAAATAGCTCAATTAAAAAACATTTTTATGGATAAATTAAAAGTTGATGAAGATTTAGCTCAAGTTTTAATAAATGAAGGTTTTGTTAGTATCGAAGAGATAGCATATGTTCCAGTACAAGAATTATTAGAGATAGATGGTTTTGATGATGAAATAGTCACTGCACTTCGTGGTGCTGCGAAAAATGTATTATTAAATGAAGCAATTCTTAATCAACAAAATACAAATACAGACACTTCAGTGTCCGATAGTGTAGACAGTTTAGAAAGTTTAGAGGGGATGGATCCAGAATTATTACATAAATTAACCCAAGCCAATATTGTAACTAGAGATTTATTGGCAGAATTATCGGTAGATGATTTGCTAGAAATTTCCAATATGACTGAGCAAAATGCAGCTAAGTTAATAATGAATGCCAGAGCACATTGGTTTAAAGAATCTTAGGAGTGGTACTAGGTGAATCAAAATATAACTATCGAAGAGTTATCTAAAGAATTGGGAAATGTTCCGGTTAGTACTCTTATCGAACAATTAAAGCTTGCTGGGGTAAATATTTTAAAGTCGACAGACCCTGTAACTGCAGCTCAAAAACAACAATTATTAGCTTTATTAAAAAATAAAGCTGCTAACGAAGCTCCAGCTAAAATTTCTTTAAAACGACGTTCCAGTGTTAGTCAAATTAAAGTTAAAAGTGCATCTGGTAAAAATTCGACAGTAAATGTTGTAAGAAAAAAACGACGTGTATATGTTAAAGATGAGCAATCTGCTACAGAAGAAGATACAAATAATTTGATTTCATCAAGTCAAATACCGGAACAATCAGAAGTTGCTAATCAGCAGAAAATACTTGATGAACAATCAATAATAAAAGATGCAAAAAGTATTGCCGATTCTGTTGTAATAGATTCAAATGTGGCTTTACAAACAGTTGTTCCTAAGGTTGGCGAACCGGAAGATGTGCAAAAAGAGCAAAAACCAGTTAAAGGCTCCAAAGGTAAAAAAGATAAAAAAGATAATTTAATTTCCGAAGAAGAAAAAGTTGGGAAAAAAGTTAAAGGTAAGGTTACCAAAGATAAAGAAACTCCACCGCTTCCTTCAAAATTAAATTTAAATTTGTTAGCTGTGGTTGATGATGAAATAGAAGAAGATACTAGTGGTGATGTTAAAGTAGAACGAGTAATTTTAACGCGCAAAACAAAAAAATTTCATAAAACAGAAAAAATTCATCATCAACAATCAAATCCACATGCATTCGAAAAACCAACTGCACCAATTAAATATAAAATAGAAGTTCCAATTAGTATTACGGTTGCTGAATTAGCTCAAAAAATGTCAGTAAAATCAGCTGAAGTTATTAAATTATTAATGAAGATGGGTATTATGACAACAATTAATCAAATTATTGATCAAGATACTGCATCTTTAGTAGTTGAAGAGATGGGGCATGTTCCGGTTTTAGTAAGTCCAGTAAGTTTAGAGAATAGCATTAATATAGAGTATAATTGCGATTTTCAACAGCGTTCACCAATTGTTACAGTTATGGGCCATGTTGATCATGGTAAAACTTCTTTGCTTGATTACATTAGAAGTACCAGGGTTACAGCTGGAGAGGCTGGAGGTATTACTCAACATATTGGTGCTTATCAAGTAGCAACTAATCGAGGAAAAATCACTTTTTTAGATACTCCAGGCCACTCTGCATTTACTGCTATGCGCGCTAGAGGTGCTAATTGTACAGATTTAGTGGTATTGGTAGTGGCTGCTGATGATAGCGTTATGCCTCAAACTATCGAGGCAATTCAACATGCTAAAGCAGCTGGGGTGCCTATAATCGTTGCTATTAATAAAATGGATAAACCAGATGCTAATCCGGAAAAAGTAATTAATGATTTATCTCAGTATAATGTTATGCCGGAGGATTGGGGTGGGGATAATATATTTGTAAAAATTTCTGCAAAAACAGGGATTGGTATAGATGATTTACTAGAAGCCATAATGTTACAAGCTGAAATGTTAGAATTGAAGGCTCCATATGTTGGTCCTGCACAAGGAGTAGTTCTAGAATCGTCCTTAGATAAGGGGCGAGGAATAGTTGCTACTTTATTAATTCAAACTGGTACTTTAGTTAAAGGTGATATTGTTCTAGCAGGGTTGGAGTATGGAAAAGTTAAAACTTTAAAGAATGATCAAGGTAATTTTATAGATAGCGCTGGCCCATGTACACCAGTAGAGGTATTAGGATTAAATGGTGCTCCATTAGCTGGAGATAAATTTCAGGTTGTGGCTGATGAGCGTAAAGCTAAAGAAGTAGCAAATTCTAGGCAAGAAAATCGTAAAACGGAGCGATTATTGCAACAACATGCAGCAAAAGTTTCTGGTTTTATTGATAAAATGCAACAAGGTAATAATGTAAAGGTTATTAATATTGTATTAAAGGCCGATGTACAGGGTTCAGTAGAAGCTATTTCTGATGCATTAGAAAAATTATCCACGGATACCATAAAAATTAATATTATTGGAAAATCAGTAGGTGGTTTTAATGAATCAGATGTTAATCTAGCATTGGCATCAAAAGCATTTTTATTAGGATTTAATGTACGTGCAGAATCTCAAGCTAGAAATTTAGCTAAAATACAAGGTACAGATTTTAATTATTACAGTATAATTTATGATTTAATTGATGCAGTAAAAGAATTAATCGATGGCAGTATTATAGCTCCAGTTAAAGAGAGAATTATCGGGGTAGCAGAAGTAAGAGACGTATTTAGATCAAGTAAATTTGGAACAGTTGCAGGATGTTTAGTAAAAGAAGGATTAATTAAAAGAGGTAACCCAATTAGAGTATTAAGAGATAATATTGTAATTTACGAAGGCGAGTTAGAATCGTTGAGGCGATTTAAAGAAAATGTTAATGAAGTACGTAATGGTATGGAATGTGGGATTGGTGTAAAAAATTATAACGACGTTAAGGTTAACGATCAAATTGAAGTATTTGAAGTAGTTACTACTAGTAAAGCCTCTAAAAGCACTCTTGAATTAAAGAGATAGATCTATGCATAAAAAATCTTTACGTTCAGAGAGAATTGCTGATGTTATACATAAAGAATTGGCAGGGATTATTGTTAAGTTTTGTCAAGATCCTCGTTTAGAAAAAATAACCATTACTAATGTACAACTATCTTGTGATTTATCAGTTGCTAAAATATATTTTACTAATTTTTATGGTATTAATGCAGAAAATGGTAGCATAGATCATGCTAATATTAAGCAAATTTTACAGATCTTAAAGCATGCAAGTAATTTTTTTCGCAGTCAATTGGCTATTAAACTTTCGTTACGTAAGGTCCCGGAATTAAAATTTTTTTATGATGATAATGCAGAGTATGGCAATAAAATTGAGTATTTATTGACCAAACTAGATCAGAATGGAAAATAAAGTAAACGGGATCTTGTTATTAGATAAACCACAAGGCATAACTTCTAACCAAGCATTACAACGAGTAAAACGGTTATTTGGCGCCAATAATAAAGTTGGACATACTGGCAGCTTAGATCCGTTAGCGACTGGTATGTTACCAATTTGTTTTGGTGAAGCTACAAAATTTTCCGCATTCTTATTAAATTCAGATAAAAAATATTTAGTTACAGCGCAATTAGGCATAAAAACTGATACTGGCGATTTAGATGGTAATATTATTGCGACCGAAAGTAATAAGATTTATAGTTTTACCGAATCACAATTAGAAGCAATTTTTAAAAATTTCATTGGTGACGTTGTACAAGTACCTCCTATGTACTCTGCAATTAAACAAGATGGAGTAAGGTTATATAAATTAGCTAGAAAAAACATAGAAGTTGTAGTTAAACCTAGAATTATAAAAATAAATAGCATTAAATTAATTAATCTGTGTAACGATAAAGGGCAAATTACTTTAGAAGTAGATTGCGGTAAGGGAACTTATATTAGAACTTTAATGGAAGATTTAGGGGTAGCTTTAAATTGTTTAGCTACTGTAAAAAGTTTAAGGCGTATTACAGTTGGTAATTTTGCTGTTTCTAAAATGGTTAATATTTTAGAGCTAGAAAAATTATTATCTGTTGATTTTCAAACGGCAGTAGAGCAAATATTGTTACCGGTTACTGATTGTTTAACTAGTTTGCCTGTTTTAGAAATAAGCAATGCTAATGCCCAATTACTACATAATGGACAAATAGTTTATATAGATCATGTATATGCTAAATACGGTACTAATACTTTAATTTGTTTAATAACAGAAGAAAAGTATTTAGTTGGGGTAGGAGAAGTGTTGGATGGTAATAAGATAGTAGCTAAAAGATTGGTTAAATCTTTGTAACTAAATTATCTATAACATGCAGTAATCTTCCACTAAGTTAGGGATGGGATTAGTTATTACCTCTTATTATTTAATAAATTTATACCCATGCTTTTTTGCATATTCGCGATCTTTAATAATGCGTTCCATTTCTATTTGTTCAGCTTCTTGTATTAATTTACTTCTTAAAATTGGTGATGGTAAATCTTTTACGCTTTCTCTTATAGCTTTCATAAAAAGATCTTTAGTTTCTTGTTCTGCGGTAAAATTATAAATCATTGGTTCTGGTTGTTTTTTTTCTTCTTTTTCTTTCTTGGAAGAAGGTAAAAATCCCAATTTAGATGCTATTTTTAGCATAACTTCATCAGTAGTTTCTACAGTGAACATCTTAAGTTCAGGATTGTCTTTATGTTTTTCTAATTCTTTATAAGCATATTCAATGCGCCTACGTATACTAGCACCTTCTTTTATTTTTTTTATAACGTCTGTTCCAATATTTATTAAGTCGATTATTTCCATTAATTGTCTCAATTCTATTTCTTCTTCTGCTTCTTGAATTGCTTTTATATCGATTTCATCAACTTCTTCTTTGCTTATTCCATTAATAATACTTTTAAACATAAATTAACCTTCTTATTTTTTATCGTTATAAACGACTAATTATCCCATATATTGCGGCATGTCAATAACATGTAGTTATATTATAAATTTTATAATTAATGTAGTAGAATATTTAAAATTTAATTCACGAGGAATAATATGCCTAAAAGAATAGCAGATGTAGAACAAAAAATAATTGAACATAGAGATCTTCAAATTCAAAAAACTTTTAGATCTATACAACAACATGGCATAGTCCCAATGGATGCATTGGAAAAAGTTGAGAAAGATTGTCAGCCTACTTTTATATTTGGTAGTGCAGAGACTCAGAAAAATGTATGTGTTAATTATCTTGATCTTAAAAATAGTTCGATTGGCGAATGTAAAAGAGCAATTAAATTTGCTGTATGGGAAGAATATACTGGTATATTTGGAATAAGCTTAGAGAGGATATGGAGTTTAGATGTTCAAAAAGATCCAAAATTAGTCGCTAGTGAGATAATTGAAAGATTGCGTAATAACATTGTATTGGTATTAAAACCACCAACAAATGTAAGTAAAGTATCACAACCAATTAAGAAAGGAGACAGTAGCAAACCAGTCACTACAACTAATTTGTGTTATCAGTTACGTAATCTGCGTGGAATGATGGTTAGTGCTGATGGGATATCTCAAATTGGTGGAGAATGTTTAACATTGGAACAATTATCTACAGAACAAGTTATGGAAATAAAAACCGATCATAAATTTAATAAAGAAGAAATTTTAGCAGTTTTAATACCAGAAAATTTAATACATTTGCTACCAGTTGGATTTAACGAACATTTTTCTGGAAAGATAAACTCTGTACCAATGACTAGTAAATTAATGCCAATTAATAAAATTCCAGAAATACTAAAAATAATTCATGGGGAAACTATTCCTAGTGGAATGATGGAAGTGAGAGTCCCTGATTATGAGGGAGTACTTTGTAATAAAATTTTACCACAATATAAACAATTTTCTTTGCATGCGGTACGTTTACAAACAAGATTTGATTTTATGGCTAGATTTGTTGCAAATTTAAATGATAGTGCGTCAATCTTAAAAGATGCTCTAGCATGTAATCTTGTAGAGTATCCTGATCATAGTGGTTGGGTTTTAGTACATAAATCTAAAATTACAGATCTTAAAAAAAGATTTTCAGAAGCAGATATAGTTAGACTAAAACTAAATGGTACCCATTTATTAGAATCAGATAGGGTTAGTAGAATATTAGAGACAAAAAAACAATTTAGAATGAATCGTTGTTGCGACGTTTTATCTTCTGTAGAACAAAAAGGATTATGTTCTTTAGAAGGAGTAACTGCAATCAATACAGGCTCTGCTACAATGATTAGTTGTAGCAGAGGACAAGAAGCAATAGTTAAAAGTGTAGCGAATTTGAAACAACTTGGTTTGGCACAATTAAAGAAAGAACAAGAAGAAGCTAAAAGAGAGGCTGCTACAATAAAACTACAATCTTATATGAGGATGTTTTTTACTAAAAGAGGATTTTTATACTATAAGGATTTAAAAAAATTACATGAAGATGCACAACAGAAATATGAAGCTGCAAAAAAAGAACTTGAAAGTTCGGAACAAAAACTACTACTTGCAGGACAAAGATTAAAGCTAGGAATGTGCCCTCCATAAGCTGTAGCATTTATGGTAAATTGACCAGATAGTTAAACTAGAAATACCGTAAAAAGATAATCTGGTCAATTTCAAAATGCGGAAGCTTATGGAGGGCATGTTCCCTAGGTTGGTAAATTTTATCTTAACCTTAAAGCTGCCGGGTTTTTCTTTTTTTTCTTTAGGTATAGTAACAAATAAACCTTTAAAATCTTGAGGATTTTCTATAATAAATGGTTGGCCTTCTTGTATTATAATAGATCCATGATTTACTTTGCTTGAATGTGTGATTACCCAACCTGGTTCACAATAACTATCAATATTATGTAATCCAATATGTTCTAAAAGAGTTTTAATATAAACAAGATTAGCATATGATCCACTTACGAGGGTTATTTTCCAATCTAATTTTTTATTTATAACGAAATCTTTAATAGCAATAAATGGATCTATAAATTTACCTTTTAAATAATCGTCATTTGCAAAAATATTTTCTGCATTAATGTGAGCTAATAATACTTCCGATGAATTAGGACTAGTTATTGTTAGCCCCACACAATATGATATTCCACCAGTAGCAGCTGTTTGTTTTGAATTAACAATTGTATACTCACCTTCTTGTACAATTACCACGTTAGTCAAATTTGGTGATAATTTTTTTTGTTTAGCTACTTGTGGTGAATGAATTTCACCGGGCATATTGCTACATTGCTTTAGAGCTTTATTAAAAAATGCACAATAATCTGTTGCGTAAGCATATGCATTGATTTTTGTAAAAATTAATGGAACATTACCAACACCTTGACAATTGTTATCTAAATGAAATTTAACTGTTGGATAGGCTATAGAAGTTATTGGAACAAATGCTTCTAAGTTGGAGCCACAACGGACTAATTGATCCTCAGATTGTTTACGGCTAGAAATTTTGCTAATTATACCTCCAACTACCGTGCTGCTTGCTAAAATAAATGTTAATAATTTAAATGGGTGGTTAAGCAATAATTTATATGCACTACTTAATTTATTTGTATTTTTAGTATTAACAATAGGTTTTTTAAGTTTTATTTTGGATTTTGTTGTAGGTGTTTTTTTCAATTCAATTCTCCATTTTTAGTTTTTATTTTAACTTATAACATTTTGTAATATGGTTATTCAATAACCACTGACATTAAGGTTATAGTATGGTAAAGTTCCTAGTTGTCAGGAAAGTTTAAATTACTATTAAAAACATATAAGAGGTATTTATAAAATGGCTTTGAATGCAGAAGAAAAACATAATGCTATAAAGAAATTCCAACGTAGTCCTACAGATACTGGATCACCAGAAGTTCAGGTTTCTTTAATTTCAGCTAAGATTAGTTATTTAACTAATCATTTGCAAACGCATAGTAAAGATCTTCACTCTAGACGCGGTTTAATTGGAATGGTTAATAATAGAAGAAAATTGTTAAGTTATTTAAAACTTACTAATTACCCTTCTTATGTTAATTTAATTCAAGAACTGGGATTAAGGAAATAAGTTTTCACATCTTTAAATCATGATCTCATTACAACAACAATATAATATGTAACAAAATATATCAAAGGAAAAAAAGTGTCAGTTAGAAAATCTATAAAGTTTGGAAAGTACGATTTAGTTTTAGAAACAGGTATAATAGCAAGGCAAGCAACTGCAGCAGTAACTGTAGATGTAGCTGGTACAACAGTTTTAGTAACATTAGTAGCATCGCCAGATGTAGTGGGAGGGCAAGATTTTTTTCCTTTGAGAGTTGATTATCAAGAAAGATTTTATGCATGTGGCAGAATTCCAGGTGGTTATATAAAACGTGAGGGTCGGCCATCGGAACGAGAAATTTTAATTTCTCGCCTTATAGATAGAGCATTACGTCCATTATTTCCAGAAGGTTTTTGTAATGAGGTGCAAATTGTAGCTACAGTACAATCCTTGAATCCAACTGTGGATCCAGAACTTTTGGCTATTATAGGTGCTTCTGCAGCTGCTACTATTTCTGGTATCCCATTTAATGGACCATTAGCCGCAGTAAAAGTTGGGTATGATAACAGTTGTTACATAATAAATCCTGATCATACAGAATTAAAAACTTCTAAATTAGATTTGGTTGTAGCAGGTACAGGTTCGTCAATATTAATGGTTGAATCTTCAGCTCAAGAATTATCCGAAGATATTATGTTAAAAGCTGTAACATTTGGCCATATGCAAATGCAAGAAATGATTAAATTTATAGAAGATTTTGCGAGAGAAACTAGAAAAAAAACTTGGGAATGGCAAAAACCTTTAGAAAATACTGCTCTAAAACAACAAATTCAGCAGGGTTTTTTTAATAAACTAGAAGCTGCTTATCGTATTAAAGATAAAATGCTTAGACAACAAGAGCTAAAAGCTATCCGTAAAGAAATTACTTTACAATTTGTAACTAAAGAATCATTAGAAAAAAATCCAATAATTATGACAGAAACTGCTAAAAATATTGAACTCTTAGAAAGAGAATTAGTCCGAGGGAATATCTTAAAAAATGGGCTCAGAATAGATGGTAGGGATCTAAAAACTATTCGTCCAATTGCTATACAAGTTGGTTTATTATCAAGAACTCATGGTTCGGCTTTGTTTACTAGAGGTGAAACTCAAACGGTAGCAGTTGTAACTCTAGGTACTAATAAAGACGCTCAAACAGGCGATAATTTAATGGGGGAACAAAAAGATACCTTTATGTTACATTATAATTTTCCACCATTTTGTGTTGGAGAAATAGGGCAAATTGGTAGCCCTAAGCGTCGAGAAATTGGGCATGCTAAATTAGCTATGCGAGGAGTACAAGGTATTGTCCCATCTATGGATGAATTTCCTTATGTTATTAGAGTTGTTTCAGATATTACAGAGTCTAATGGATCTAGCTCTATGGCTACCGTATGCGGAGCAAGTTTAGCATTAATGGATGCTGGGGTGCCAACTAAATCTGCAGTTGCTGGTATTGCTATGGGTTTAATCAAGGAAAATGAAAAATTTGCAGTTATTAGTGATATTTTGGGTGATGAAGATCATTTAGGCGATATGGATTTTAAAGTAGTTGGAACTAAAAAAGGTGTTACTGCTTTACAAATGGATATTAAAATAGGTGGAGTTACTGAAGAAATTATGTCAGTTGCTCTAGAACAAGCAAGAGATGGTAGGATCCATATATTAGATATTATGCAAAAAGCTATTAGTTCTCCACGAACAGAAGTGTCTAAATACGCTCCAAGAATCATAAAAATGTCTATAAATCCAGAAAAAATTAAAGATGTAATAGGCAAAGGTGGGGCAACCATTAGATCTTTAATAGAGGATCCAAATTCTACTAGTATTGATATTCAAGAAAACGGTACCGTGCAAATTGCGGTTCTTGATTATCAAACTGGAGAAAAAATTAGGGAACGTATTGAATCTTTAACTAGCGATGTAACAATAGGTAAAATTTATACAGGTAAAGTTATTAAATTAGTAGAATTTGGTGCCTTTGTAAATATTTTACCTAATAAAGATGGCTTAGTACATATATCACAAATTGCTAATCATAGAGTTCATAATGTTTCTGATGAATTAAAAGAAGGTCAAGAAGTAAAAGTTAAGGTATTAGAAATAGATAAGCAAGGTAGATTAAAATTAAGTATAAAAGCATGTTTAGAAAATAATAGCGGTAGCGATGAACATGAAGGAGAATCTAAATAATTTGCTTAGTTATTTAAAACCAAAATTATTTACTTGTTTACAAGAAAATTATAATTTTGATACTTTAAAAAAAGATTTTATTGCTGGGATCAGTGTTGCAATTGTTTCTCTTCCCTTGAATATGGCTTTAGCTATTTCTTCTGGAACAACCCCAGAACGAGGGATTTTTACTGCAATTGTAGCAGGATTCATTATTTCTTTTTTTGGTGGTAGTCGTTCGCAAATTGGCGGGCCAACAGCTGCATTTATTGCAATAGTATGTAGTATTAGTAATAAATACGGATTCGATGGGTTGCTTATTGCCACATTAATGGCGGGAGTGATCTTAATATTAGCAGGATTATTTAAACTTGGTTCATTAATTAAATATATCCCTCATTCCATTATTACTGGGTTTACTACTGGATTAGCGGTAGTTATTTTTTCAACACAAGTTAAAGATTTTTTAGGTCTATCATTAACAAATACTCCATCTGAATTTTTAGCAAAATGGACTAGTTATTATCAGCATTTAGATACTTGTAATTTAAATGCAACATTTATTGGAGTGATAACAGTAATAGTAATATTAATGATCAGAAAATATTGGCCAAAATTACCAAGTTTTTTAATTGCCGTTGTTTTAGCTACAATTTTAGTTACCATTTTAAATTTTGATGTTTCAACAATTGGATCTAAATTCGGGGCAATACCAAGAAATTTACCAATACCAGCATTACCAATATTTTCATGTAAACAAATAATAGAATTATTACCAGCAGCATTTACTATTGCGTTTTTAGCAGGAATAGAATCATTATTATCAGCTGTAGTTGCAGATAGTATGACAGGATCTCGTCATTATTCTAACGCTGAATTAGTAGCCCAAGGGCTTGCTAATATTGGATCTGTTTGTTTTGGTGGACTGCCAGCAACTGGAGCCATTGCTAGAACCGTAACCAATATTAAAGCAGGCGGTAAGACACCGGTTTCTGGTATTATTAATGCGTTATTAATTATGATATTTATATGGCTGTTTGCTCCAATAGCTAGTTTAGTTCCATTATCTTGTTTAGCATCGATTTTATTAGTTGTTGCGTGGGATATGGGAAATTTAAAGAAATTTCGTTATTTTTTACTGGCTCCACAAGGAGATCGTTTAGTTTTAATAACAACATTTTTGCTGACAATTTTAATAGATCTAAATGTAGCTATTGAAGTTGGATTAGTGTTAGCTTGTTTAGTTTTTATGCGTCGTATGAGTAAAGTAACAGAGATAACATTTTATGATCAATTTCATCCAGAACAAGTTCCAGGTACTTGTCTTTATAAAATTAATGGCCCATTATTTTTTGGAGTAACTTCCAGGGTAGATTTAGTTTTTAATGATAGAACTTCCGGGCCTACAGCTAAAATTTGTATTATAGATCTACAAAACGTACCTTTAATTGATGCTAGTGGCGTACATGTTTTAACTAATTTTATTGAAAAACGGCAAAATAATGGAGTTAAAGTGATTTTATGTGGACTTAACGAACGTCTTCATACTATATTACGCAAAATGGATCTTAAAAAATTAATTTCTCAAGAATTTATCACTACCAATTTAATTCAAGCAGTTTCTTTATCAAAAAGTTTTGTTTAGAAGATCTATCTTGGTTGGCGATGAGCAGTTACTTTGTGTGTTCCTTAATACGCTAAATAACGATATGGTGAAGCTTTTTTATGAAACCTTGCTTTGGTAGTTTTTATTCCCCTAGATTCCCCTTGTTGTGACTCATAAACCCATAACAATAGTGTTTTATTGGTATGATGGTCTTTTATACTATAACCACCAAGGGCCCCGTAATCTATTAACATCTCTGCTAATTCTGCATTACGTCTATTATATGCAATTTTAAATGGCGTTTGACCCCTAAGATCTTTAATCTCAAGGTGTGCATGATGGTTTATTAACATTTCAGCTACCTCATATTGTCCATGATAACAAGCCCAAAACAATGGTGTTTGACCTTTAACATCCTTCGCATTAATTTTAGCACCATTTTCTAATAATATTTCAGCTAGTTCTAGTTCTCCATGGTAACAAGCCCAAAATAATGGTGTTGTTCGATTTGTAAGATCTTGAACATTAACATTGGCTCCCCATCCTATTAATATTTCAGCTACATATTTTAGTCCGTTGCAACAAGCCCAATATAATGCTGTTTTTCCTTTCTTATCTTCTATATTAACGTCTATTTTAATTTGATGTAATAATAAATTTATTAGCCTATAATTATTTTGTTTAATCGCCATAAACAATATTCCATTTAAATGAAAATTAGATGGCCTATTATAATCATGTTTTTTTAAACTGGTTGTACTAGATAGTATTTCAACGATTTCTTTAGTACATTCAAGAAATTCAGCAAGTTCTTTTAATAAAAGATCTTGTATTTCATTTTTTGCATTTAATAAATGAGTTGTTTGATTAATTTTTTTTTGTTGTATTAATAAACATTTAATAAAGTATACTAATATGTTTTTTAAAGTCTGATTATCAATTTCAATTGTTTTAGAATACCAAAATATTAAAATAAGATCATTTATAATAGTATTTTCTGGTAATTCTTTAATTTGTTCTATATAAAGATTTTCGCGAGTATATGGGTGTTGGATATATTTAGAATTATTTTTACCATGACTAGCAACTAAGCGATTAATTGTATTTTTAGAAAATGTATGTTGTCCCCATAATCGAGGGGACATAAATAATCGATTAGAGATTGATTCGGTGAACAGTTCTTCTAATTTATCAAGAAAAGCATTAATTTGTTTTTTGATTCCATGCATAAATTTGATCTTCCCTGAAGTATTATTTAACAGTCATGCAAATAATTTAAAACCTAATTCTGTATGGTATGCCTGTATTATAATATACATTTGTAAAAAACAAATAATCCAGCAAAATCACTAATGATTAAAAATTTTATCCTAATAATTTTCGTGCTTTTTTTAGACGTTGTTCGTAATCTTTTAGATCCCCTATAAATGGTTCTACAGTACCATTATGTACCCACCATAACTCATCTGCAGTATTCATAATTAACTGCCGATCGTGAGATACTAGAACCATTGCTCCAGAAAATGATTGTAGGGCTAATGCTAAAGCTTGACGCATTTCTAAATCTAAATGATTAGTTGGTTCATCCAATAAAAGTAACTGTGGTTTTTGCCAGACAATCCATGCTAAAGCTAACCTCGCTCGTTCTCCACCAGATAATGAAGAAATTTTTTGTAATGCTCGTTCATCACTAAAAGCAAAGCGTCCTAAATAACTACGAATTTCTTTATGATTAGTATTTTTGGTAATTTCTTCAAACCAGTGTAGAGGAGTTTCATCTTTTGGAAAAGCTTCTGCTTGTTCTTGAGCAAAATAACCAATTTTTAAACCTGGTCCAGTTTGTCTAGTACCTTTTTGTGGGTGTTGGTTACCAGCTAATAATTTCATTAGAGTAGATTTACCTGCACCATTTAATCCCAATAAAGCAATACGAGATCCTGGGCGAATAGAAAAGTTTAGTCTTTTAAAAATGATTTTAGAGCTAACTTCTGGATAAGCAAATTCAATATTTTCTAAATTTAATAATGGATTTGGGCAGTGTTCTATACTGGCAAATTCGAATTGAAAAGATGATTGTTCTTGTACTACTGCAAGATCTGGTAATTTTTCTAAGGCTTTCATACGTGACCCTGCTTGTTTGGCTTTAGAAGCCTTAGCACGAAATCTATCAATAAAACTTTGTAAATGAGCACGAGTTTTTTGTTGTTTTAAATAGGTAGCTTGTTGTAGAGCTAGTGCCGCTGATTTTTGAGTTATATAGGAAGAATAGGTACCTTTGTACAAAACAAATTGTTTGTTTTCAACTAATAAAATATATTCAGGGACAGTGTCTAAAAATGCTGCATCATGAGTAATAAGTAATACCGTAGCTTGACAAGCTTTTACCCATTCTTCTAGCCATACAATAGCATCTAAATCTAAATGGTTAGTTGGTTCGTCAAGCAAAAATAGATCAGCTCTAGCCATTAAGGTTTTAGCTACATTTAATCTCATTCGCCATCCACCAGAGAAACTACTAATAGGTTGTTGCATTGAACTATCTAGAAATCCCAATCCCTTTAATAGGTTAGCAGCTTTAGCTGGTATACGATATCCATCGATTAAATGTAGTTGATCATGAGCTTCTAAAATAGAGGAATGATCATCATTTTGCTCAGCTATTGTTAATTTATTTTGAATAACTAAATATTCGTTATCTCCAGATAACACATAATCTAAGGCGGTAATATTGCCTTCTGGTAAGCTTTGAGAAATATGAGCAATACGCCAAGATTTAGGGATCTGACAATTACCACTATCAGCAAGTAGAGTGTTTCTTAATAGAGAAAAAAGAGTAGTCTTGCCAGCTCCATTTTTACCTATTATACCAACCTTCTGTCCGGGGAGAACGGTAAAATGGGCTTTTTCAAAGATGCACCTTGTTCCTAAATGTAGAGTTAAATTTTCTAGCTGGATCATTTACCAGCTATTTTACATAAAAAAAGAGAAAAAAAAACCTTTTTTAATATGATAAATATGGAGAAGGACTATTTGTTGGAGTTACCACTTGAGTAGGTAGTTCTGAAGTACATACCCCAGGCATTCTTGTGGTTGGTGTTGAAAGATGCTGATGATATGCAGTTAGTAGATGACGCGCTTGTCTCGTTCTAGGAGTATCTGAATTATTCATTTCAGAACTCTCATCAGGTAAAATAGGTTGTATATTAATCTTATTACTCATATCTTCAATTTTTTTTGTTTCGTTTTTATATTTAGTTTTACAGTTTTGGCTATATGCCATAAATACAGTAGTGCAAACTCCTGTACATCCAGCTACTATACTAAGAGCTGGAACCTTAATAGCAGCAGAAATAAAAGCTAGAATTGTTGTAGTACCTTGAAATATATGTGATGCTACCTCTAGTGATGTATTTAATTTTTCCCATCTATCTCTAGCAATAATAGCGCTGGTAAATTCTTTTTTAAAATCACTATTCATTAAAAGCTTGCATTGCTCTTGTAATGTAGGGGTGTCTATTTGGATTGCAGGTTGTGTTGTTGCATTTATTAGTTGTAGTTGTGCTGAAGGATCGTTTGTTATCATTTTGCGTCTCTCCTTGACTGTCACTATTCGTGATCTAAATTAAGTATAGCAAAAAATTGTAATTTTTTGTTTGCGCGACCTTATACTCTAGGTATGGATATTGGTGTACTTTTTGTTTTTTGGTATGGTAATTTTTCTTGATGTTCTATGCGTTGTAATTGTTCGAGACACTTATCAATAAGAGTTTTTAATGGTGGTCTATTATAGAAATAAAATTCACACATACTTTTGTTTAGTTGTTCTAAAAAAACTTTGTTATCATTGGTTATATTAGGGAACATATTAATGTAAAAGTTGATACACCATCCTAAATTATATAGATCTGATTCTTTAGTAAAAAATCCATGATGATTTTTGGTCCATGATGAAATTTGTTCAAGAGCTTCTCCAAAGTATAAGTAAAGTTCTGTTTTTGGGAAATCAAGAAGTTGTTCTACTACTCTATAATCGCATTCTGGTGCAGTATAATTATATTTAACATGTTCGCTAAATTGTATTCGATATATTTTAAATTTTTCGTTATCAATTAATTCTGCGGAACAACCATAGTCAATAATATGTATAATGATGTTGTTGTTGCTATCTTTATTGATTAAAATATTTTTAAAACTTAAATCACCGTGTATAACATTGTATGTATCATGCAATATACTTAATTCCTCGAATATTTTTAGTAATATAATTAATATTTCTTTAAAAGTTATTTTTGATTTATTTTGTTCTAAATAGTCACTTAAAGGAATGCCTTCAAAATGTTTGCTAACGATATAGGATTTAAAGTTATATACCGTAACATCTTCAGGTTTAGATTTATTTCTCCATCCTTGTTGTGTATTAAATAATTTGGATAAAAAATTACTGCTACTGGCAATAGTATCAAAAAATGATTTTGGATAGGTTCTTGTAGTTACGGAATGTAGTAACCCTAATCTACTAAGTATTAATGCTTCATAAAAGTGTTTTTTTGGAGTATTGGCATATTGAATTTTAATTACTATTGGTTGCTTGGTTTGTATATCTCTTCCGCGTTTTACTTTACCATAAGATCCGCTACCTATGTGTTCTTCCATGGTTACCATTTTCTTTTCTGGATGATTTACATCTAACCTAGATGTTTTTAGAACTGATGACTCTAAATTTGATGCTTTTCTAGAATATTTATTATTGAGTTGTTTATTAAAAAACTGATCAATTTGCTTAATTTTTGTATTATCTAATAAATCAATTTGCGGCATAAATTCTATCTGTTTTTATTTTAATAATTTAAAATTATACGTGTAATTATGAGTTTTTATGTTTAATTACAACTGCCATGTTGAATTGTTTACAAGAAAATAACAGTATTTTGGGTGGTTGTCAAATTAACATATTCCAATTTGTCTATTAAATTTTGTGATATTTAGAAAATTTAGATATCTATTTTATCGCCGATGTGTAGGTGAGTGGTGGTAATAATAACGACCATGGTGATAATGTCTATAGTAAGGTACTCCCCCTATAATTATAGATTCTTCTACAATTGATTGTGCGGGGTATATTATGACTGGATTAGGACCTTGGTAATAAATACTTTCTTCTGGTGCTACAGTGCATGCGCTTAATCCAAGAGCTACAACTGAAAGACTTAAAGTTTTAAGCATTTTAAAGATCCTTAATGTTATCGTTGGCCTAATGTTGTCTGATTAATTATTATTATCGGAATGTTTTAATAATTCTTAAGGCAATAGTCTTGACAGTCAATATTAGATATTTTACATATCAGTCCTTATAAAAACAATCATTATAAGAGAGACTGAAAGTGCCGGCACCTATTCTAGGAAACGATAGTATCGTTGACTTAAAAACGACATCGCCAGAAAAAAAATCATTAAAACGACAAAACGATATTATTTTAGGTTTGTTTACCTCAATTATAAGAGAGTATCTATTACTTGTTGATAAATTAATAGATGTACATAATCAGATATGTAGAAATAAAACAGCTTCATATGAATGTTGGACGGAACAATTAAATTCTATAGATAGCAGTACTATTTTAGAAACTATTATTAAAATAATTTCTCCTATTGAAGATCGATTAAATATAGTAATCCAAAACCTGATGGAATTAGATGGGTTAAGGGAAAAATATATACAATTAGATAATAAATATAACTTAATTGCGAGTACTTTAAAAACAGAATATGCACAAATAATAAAAACTAATAAACACGTTATTAAGATCAAAAAACATATTGTTAAATTATGTCACCATGTTTGTGCGATTAAAATAAGATATTTATCGTGTAACGATGTGTTAAAAATGATTGAATTAAAAATATATCAATATATTTATGAGAAAATTTTTTCTAAACAGGAGCAAGCAAGTATATCGTGTATAATTGCCGTTAAGTTTTGTCAACAAGAAGCACCGCAATTTGCAGAATTTACTATAAAACATTGTCTACCTTTATATTACCTGAACATGGAAAATACATTTGAATTTATTTCAACAATATTGCAAGGTTTACAATTAAATAATATGTTTTCTAATAACTTAGAAAATATCCTGCAATCACAAAGGTTAATAATGGATTTGTCTCAACACTTGAATTTAGAAGATGTAAGAGGCATAAACGACCAGAAAACTTTATATTTACAGCATAATAATCAAAAATTAATTAGAGAGATTTGTTTTTATTTAGAAAAACAAGCAGAAGAAAATGTAACTGTTCAATTAGATGAACTGTTTCCTGCGCTAAATAACTTGATATCGTTGTGTGAAAAATATTTTATACAACATCAAGGCTGTGGTTCAAGGAAAATAATTGTTACCGAAGAATCAAAAAAATTATTACTCCAAGTGGAAGGGTCGTATAGTGGGCTATGTTGTTGTTTGGCTTACCATTTTAAATTGAATAATTCGTTGCGCATTAAATATTTAAAAAAAATCATCAACAAATTTTATGATGAAAAATGTATGTTAGCCTTATTATATGCAGAACAAGCTAGTATTCACGGTGTAGAGAAAGCTATAAAATATTATAATGAAATTTTAGCAACCAAAGATGATACTAATGATACTGCACTTTATGCGTTTAAATTAATATCCTATATTAATTTAGGAGATATATATTTACATAGGACGTGCGGAGATTTGTCGCCAAATCACGATAAAGCTAAGCAGTGTTATTGTGATTCCTTTGTTTTAATTAATACCATTATAGACAATTATCATGGTCAAAAAAAAGTTATTCCAGTTGAATTACATTCAGAATTATTTAAATGTTTATATAGAGTGTTTAAGTGGTATGTTTATATAACCTACTTGGATCCAATATTTTCTAGTAAAACATTTGAATCAGTTGTTAAGGTAGAAAAATCAATTTCTTTTGAAGACATAAAGCACTCAATATTAAAATTATCACAATATGTTATACCATCTGAGCTTGAAAATTTTATAAGTTTGTGCGAATTCTGGGATTGCATGGCTAAAGAAGAATACAATAAAGCTTACTGTTTATTGCAAAATGATTTATCAAAAGTATTACCGGAAACACTACAGTTACAATTTTTATTAGGTAGAATTTTAATTGTTAAAGACACCACAGTATCATTATCTGATAATCAAGGTGTGATTTTGCTTAAAACAGCCGCCTTAGGTACGTTAACGCATAAATCTCTTGAAGCGTGTGATTTGTTAATTGATTTATGTGGTAAGAATTTGCAATTGCCTAAATGGCGACAGTTATTACAAGAAATACAATCAGACATAGAGGGATTGATTAATGGTCACAGTATAATTATAAATATTGGTTCTAATGTTACAATTACTCGGTTTGATTTAAATGTTTTGCAAAATAAAATAAATAATTTGTTAAAACCGAAAATTATTTCAGAACATTCTAGATCTGCTTCTGCCACAACAATTTCGTTGCCACGTGAAGAAACTAAATCAAGTTCAAAATTAACAACAATTAAAACACCTAAAAAAGAACTTAAAACATCTACACCTACATCGGTTGTACAAATACATAGTCCACCACAAAAAAAATTAAAAAAATCTAAAGCATTTCCTGCTGTAACAACAGCAAAGAAAATTCCAACAAGGCACATATCGGCTCAAGATCTAATTTCAATAAATTTAAGTACTAGCAATTGTTCATTTACTATAAAAATATCGTCGTTATTAAAGATATTTAACAATGGTAATCAAATTGTTTTTGATGCTGATTCTCTGTGTGATTTTTGCTATATTTTAGGTAAACTTTTTAAAGAACCAGGGCCAAATAGAGCAGAGCTTTTTATTCCAGAAATAACTTATGGTTTACAACAACTACTTTCTTTTGTTGGTGAAAATAAATTAACATTTAATGCATTGCAAATAACTAAACTAATATCAGGATTAAATAATTTATATTTATCTTCGAGCACAACAAATATATTAAATATTATGAGTTGTTTATATGAAGATGTATGTAAAAATATAGAGACATTTTCTGATTGGCAATTGTTAGAGATATTACGATCAATAACAATTGCAGGGATACATCAAAGTTATATTAGTAGTATTAAAGTGATTATTAATAAATTAATTGTTAATACAGAATGCAATTTACCAAAATTATGTTTAGAACAAAAAACTATGATTTTGTATTATTTATCTGTTATTCATGCAAGTGATGTTCTAGAAGTAACAGAAAATAGTTTACAATTAATTGATAAATTAATTTATGACATTTGGCAAGAAAGAGAAAAACTAATACGATACGAATATTTAGTACCTGCTTTAAGAAGATATAATATCGCCACTATATTTTGGAAACCGGAATATCTACATGATTGGATGAACGAAAACGATTTTTGGGAACATGCAAAAATGGCATGTAAACAATATGATGATAAATTACCTAAATTTATTTCCCGTACTCAAAGTAAGGTACATGATTTGATTAGTTTGGTATTAACAAAAACAGGTAAAAAAGATATAGTTATTGTACAAGAGCAATTAGTTGGTAATTTATTAAAACCAATTGATATTGGATTTAATAAAAATAATGTGCCAGTAGGTGCAATAGAGGTAGATGGTAACCAACATTTTCTATTTAATATTAATAATGATATTTGTATCGCTGAAGAACTGACTTTAAGAGACAAGTTTTTACATAAAATATGTTCAAATGCTTTTATTATAGTAAGTCGTATTCAGGCAACAGTTTTTGATGTCGTTGAACAAAAAACTGATTATATTTATAAAATAATTAAACCAATTATTGATAATGTTGATCATGCAAATAAAGCTAAACATCCGTCTATTTTGTTTCTTAATAATATTAGTAGAGGATCTGTAAAATTACAGCAATTAAAACAAGAAGACACACATGCATATCATCGTTTGAGATCATTTTTTGTGTTATAGGTGGGGTGTTCCATTTCATTGGTCTCTTATTTGATCTTTCGTTATAAAAGTTTATTTTTTGGTAGTCTATCGTCATCAGCATCAGGTTTATAAAAATGTTTACTATGATTGAAATTGGTATTTTTAGACATTTTCGTAAGCCTTTTGAATAAAGGCATAAATGACATAAGTACTGTTTTCACTGTATCTAGACAACCACACATACTTTGTTCTAAAGATAGTGCATTGGTGGAATCATTTGTTGTCTTTATTTGTATTCCGTTTAAACTTTTTAATAGGATTAATAAATGGTCTTTATTCTTAATGTATGCTAAATCACAAGGAGTATTACCATAACAATCTTTAGCATTTACATCAAGCCTACATACATTGATTAGATATATAATTTTATCTTCAATATTTTCTTTGTCTGAGTTGATAGGTTGTTCGCATAATAAAACTGAAATCGCATTACCATTATTATTGGTTCGATAATTTTGTACTACTTCAATCCCAAATTTATCTACAAATGTTTTTAATTCAGTGATTGAGCCACTTTTTAGAATTTCTTTTAAATCACTTTCTTTCATTTTTATACTCCATTGAAAAATTTCATTTTATTGGACTATATAATATATTGATATATCGACGGATTTTTTATTAATCTTTAATCAGCAATTATAAATTTGGAAATTTTTAAATCAAAAAAATTATATTACTACCAAAAATTTACTTTATAATTATTAAATAATTATCTTGTCAAACATAGGTCGCCAATAAAATAATATTATTTTGGTTTGTTAACATTTGAATGGTCTCGTTATAATGCTAAATGGTTGGTTTGATGGTTGACTTAAGCGAATTATTTATTGTATTATTAGTTACTAAAATATTGTATGTTTAACAAAATAATTAATTGCTCACCCAGCTAGATTTTTAGAAGACATCTACCCAGGTGAGCAATTATCAGGATAGTTATTTAGTTCGAATTGAAGTGTATATGGAAGAAATTACTGATTTAGATGAAGTAAAAGATGAGTGTTTCGTGGATATAGAAACTCAAACTATGCATGTGCAATGTAAAAATGGGTTTAAAAAAGAATATCCTATCTCTACCGCACTAAAAGGAATAGGTAACGAAAAAGGTAGTTTTAAAACCCCTTTAGGAAAACACGAAGTATGTGAAAAAATAGGTGAAAATTCCCCCATGTTCACTAGGTTCAAATCTAGAAAAGATACTGGAATTATATATAAACAATTAAATGTTCCAGTAAATGAAGATTTAATACTGACTAGAATATTAAGATTACGTGGTTTAGAATTAGGGGTCAATTCTGGGTTTTCGGAGAATGGTAAAAATGTAGATTCATTCGAAAGGTGTATTTATATTCATGGTACTAATAGGGAAGATTTACTTAAAACTCCAGCGTCATATGGTTGTATTAGAATGGGTAATTTTGATATTGTAGAGTTGTTTTCTAATATTTCAGTAGGAGCAATTGTTGATATCCGTTTCTTAAAATAAGAATGATTAGAGGTTTTTATGAAAAAATATTTATCTAAACGTATGTTAATAATTTTTTTATTAGGTTTTTCTTCAGGATTGCCATTGGCATTAAGCGGTAGTTTATTGCAAGCATGGTTTAAAATTAGTGGGGTTGATCTAGTAATTATTGGTTGTTTGAGCTTAATAGGGCAACCATATGCTTATAAATTTTTATGGGCACCATTGTTGGATGCATTCAAGTTACCTCTGCCAATTGATAAAAGAAGAGGATGGATTTTAGCAGCTCAACTGTGGATTGTATTAATGATCTTAATAATGATTTATTTTAATCCACAAAAAAATCCTATGTTACTAGCTTTTTTAGGTCTATTAATAGCAATAGGTTCTGCTACACAAGATATTGTTATCGATGCTTATAGGATAGATATTTTACCATCAGAAGAACGTGGTTTGGGAGTTGCGTTAGCTACCGAAGGCTATAGATTAGCAATGGTTATCTCCGGGAGTGTTGGTTTTATATTGGCAGACAAATATGGGTGGCAGGTAACTTATTTAACTATGGCTGGATTAATGCTAATAGGAATTATAACCATTTGGTTTGCCCCGCCGGTCACCAGTAATACTCCTATTGCATTAACTAACAATTTACAACAAAGTATTTTACAACCATTTAAAAATTTTTTACAAAAAGATCGTGCTGTATGGCTTTTAATTTTTATGATGACATACAAAGTCGGCGATGCATGTTCGCATGCATTGTCTAGCTTGTTTTTATTAGATCTAAATTTTAGCCTAACCGCAGTTGGTACTATAAATAAATTAGTTGGACTTATTGCAACTCTAATTGGAATACTGTTTGGGGGCATTATTATGGTTAGAGTTAATTTGTATAAATCATTGCTATTTTTTGGTTGTTTACAATGTGCTTCTAATTTGTTGTATGCATTATTGGCTATTGTTGGAAAAAACTATTATATGGCTATAGGAGTGTTTTTTGTTGAAAATTTATGTGCAGGAATGGGATCTACGGCATTTACTGTATTTTTAATGTGTTTATGTAACAAACAATATTCTGCAACACAATATGCATTATTTTCTTCGCTATCTGCATTAGGTAGAATATATACCGGACCACTTGCTGGATATTTAGTAAAAACTTTGGGTTGGCAATCATTTTATTGTGTAACCGCAATTTTAGGTTTACCTGGAATTTTATTAGTTATACTTTTAAAAAGACAAATTATTCTTAATGATAATCGTGGAATTAATCAGGCAACCAGCATTCCGGATGATAATACCATTAAGTTGAACCAGGAACCGGAACCATGCAAAAGTTTCTAACATAATAATATCATAAAAAACAAGGATGAAAATTATGCGTAGAGGTGGAAGTAGTAGATATACTAGTAGGGACGAAGTAACTCAACAAGCAACAGATCCGGATTTTTTAAAAAAAACCATTGAATTATTAATAGCAAATTTTCAATATACTTTAGAGTATTATCAAAAATTGAATAATCCCCAATTTTCTTTTAATGCTATGGTTCAAGATATAAGAAAAAATTTAGAAATTCTTTTAAAAGAGACCCAGAGCAATGTGTTAAACGAAAAATTACAACAAACACTAAATACTATTGTTGATTTTAGAAAAGAAATAGATAAATTAGCATTAGAAATTTATTGTCAAAATAACGATTTAAGATGGTTGCCTGGTTATTTTAATCCAAAGCCATTTCAAGCGTTATTAGGTGGTCAAATTGATGTTGGGTTCACTAAAAATCAAGCTAGAGAAGAAATAATTCCTAGTGAATGTGGAATTAGCACTGTAATAGGACGTTTTTTGGCACCCGCATTAAAACTAGAATTATTATCTCTAGTTGCCTTACCGCAATTTGCAGAACAATGTTCCATTCAACGACCTTTTATTCAACTTACCGAAGCTGGGCTGTTTATATTTTCTAAAGAATTAGGTTTGCCATCTTTTGCTAAAAATCTTGAAGGATATTTACAATATATTTTAGAAAACAAGGGTTTAGTTAATTTTAGAATACGTTTGTTTCCTACTAAAGATGAATTGGATTCTATACAAAATTCTAAAAAGATCGAGATTCAAAGTTATTTTTCAGAAAAAAAATTATTTGAAGAAACAATAGAAAATCGGACTATTTTGGTGCCTCATTGGGCTATTCCTTATATTTTAGAACTTGCTAAATTTTATCCGCAAGATATAGAACCGGGGATGGAAGATTTTTATAGAGCACAAGGATTACAGGAGAAGCTTCCAGAACTTATTGCAAACTCATATAAAATTTTAAATATTCCTTATTCATCACCTACAACTAATTTGTCGCTTTCTTTATATTGTACTCCAAATAAATCAGATCAAACATTAACGATTCACTTTACCTTGCCTTCTATAAATGGCACAGGTTATTCATCTTTGCCACCTATTTTATTTTTGGTTGATGATAGTGGTAGTATGGATAGTAATAACAGGATACCAACGGCTAAAGCTGCTTTAACTACATTTTATAACCAAATTCCAGGTTCTACTGAAATTGCATTAAATAGTTTTGACAATGAAGGTAGGGTAGTGTTGAAAAGAACCAGAAAAGAATTCATAAACTATTCAGCCTGGGAACAGCATTTAAGACAGATAACAGGAAAAGGAGGTACTAGTTTTGTAGCTGCTTTTAAGAGTCTTAGCTCGCATATTCAAGCCGGGGAAGATTTGTCGGATATGGTTGTTGTGTTACTTACAGATGGAGGAACCCAAGAACAGTTATCTGATTTTATTAAAGCTATGCAAGCTACTTTTGGAGGGAAAAAAGTACCACATATTTATCCGATAGGGTTGCGACCAACGGATAGAGCAGATATAACAACGGTTCAGTCAATAGCAGGTGATCCTATTATTGGTGGTATTGGCTTTCAGCTGATCCAATATGAGGTATCACCAAATCAAATGGCAGAGATTGTAAATCAAACAATAGAGGCTATTGGTAAAGAAAGACAATCAGTTGCTCTACGCATTCAATCAGATAATTATATTCAGGTAATTTCGTTAGGAACTCTAGTAGCTGGAGCAACTAAATCGTTTAATGTTTGTATGCCAAATGTAGAAGGTAGCGGTGAAATAGTTATTGAAGTGTTGACGGGGTTTACTAGCTATCAAAGATATAAATTGAAAACAAACAATCAAGTTCCTAGGCCAACTAGCGATATACTAGATGATTATTTCCGACCACAATATTTAGCTTGTTTTAGTAATACTGAAAAAGAAATTAGGGAACAAAATATTACTTGGGATCCAAATAAAAATATTAGCATTATTGAATCTCTTGCAAAAAATTTAGCTCTATTAATTAAAAATTATGGTGTTTTACAAAGTGTACTTGCAGAACAAATCAATATAGATTTGCATAATTTTCAAAGTTCTAATTTAAATCATAAGAATGATTATCTTAGACAGCGGTTTCAGGCATTAAGAATAACTTCGACATTTTCTTCTTCATCTATTCAAACAGCATCAGTTGTTTACAGAGGCGGTAGAGGAGGAAGTAGTGCGAATTATATACATTCTAGTCATACGGATGCATCATCTTCTACTACAGTTACAGCAACCATACCAGTGTTACCAAAAGATCCAATTTTGGTAATGTTAGAAGGTAATAAAAATAATTTAGAACTATTGTTTAACCAACTACAAGGTCATTTAGAAAAATATCGTGAAGAAGTGGTTTCTTGGCAAAAAGATGGTTCATATATTCAAGTTAATTTGCCTAAAAAAGTACAAGAAGCATTTTCAATTATACCTGATTTACAAAATAAAGAAATTTTACAACAAATGATAAAATGGTTTTCTGAAGAACGTCAAGCAGAGCGTCTAATTTATTTGTTTTTAACCATGATAAATGAAGAAAAAATTTTACTTAAAGATTTTTTTGTTATTAGAGAAAGATTATGCAGAGCAAATAATGTTGGCGTAGCAATTTTATCTCTTTTAGATTTGAGAAGATGTGCTGATATAGTAACTGTACATCCTAGAAGTGCTTGTTATTTAAATCTTGAAATTAAGCACTTTTCTTCTCCTTACTTATATGTGGATCCAGAACAAAATGTACACATTTTGGTTCCAATTGCCAATGTAGGGAATACTAATATAGCATTAGATAATACTTGTAAGGGATTATTAGCTTATAAAGACTGGCAAACCAATTGTTTAGCATCTTTAGAAAAAGCTCGTCAATATTATCATAGTTTAGAATTAAATCAGATTACAAGACAGATAGAACGTTATTTAGGTGTTTTGCGTGATTTTTTACAAGGAGACTTATTAACTCAATCTGGACAAGTAAAAAGTGAAACAATTGGCTTTAACCTTCCACCAAGTATTGTGGAAATACTAAAACATGATAATGCTAATTATGTAAATCTATGGTTGACTCCAATAGGCCCTTGGGATAATTGTTGTCCTATTCCAGATTCAGTGCAATCTCTGTTTCGTATGCGGGACTATATATGCGGTTTTCCTTATGAATTGGTTAGTGAGTTACAAAAACTAGCTACACCGATTGTTCGGTTACCGTCAAATGTTTTTTTGAGCGAAACTATGATTAAAGCAATTATAGATGAATATATTGAGTATAATCTAGGCCCGATACAAACTCAAGAAAATTTTGAAAATTTGCTATTGTTAATACAAAAGAGGATCCCTCAATTTAAAGTTGATCCTAGTATTAATTTGATTTCTTGGTGTAAATCTTCAGTTTCTGGATTAGATTTACCGGAGACTATAGCGGAACAAGAAATATTAGCTCTACATATAAAAAACATTCAAGAAGAAACTTCACCAAATGGTGTATATGTTTATATTCGAGAAGATATCGAAACCATGATACGTTATTTGGCAGAAAATCGTACGGATTTAAGTGTTTTACCTTCTCCACTAAGTGGGGAAATAGATATAGAACGTCTATCAATTCGTGTGCAATTGTGGTTAGGCATGCTAAGTGTATTTATTTATCAACATACAGAACAACGGTTTGATTTAGGACAGTTTATTAGTGATACACCAGAAATTAGACATATATTAATAGACTGCATTTTAAAATTTATTAGTAACCCTATTTCTAAAACAACATTAGAAGATCAATTAGTATGGTGTTTAAAAAAAGAAAAAGATCATCTTCCAAAACACATTATATTTGCATTGGATAATATAAATTTTGAAGAAGCAAAAAAAATATTTAGAGAAGCAGTATTTACGATCGATAAATCTCAACATTACGATAATTTTCAAGTTTATTTTGATTCGTTTTTCCTGGGAGTAAGTAAAATTAGATTGCTTGGATCATGTTATAAATTTTCAGGTAAAGTATCTTTATCATTAGAAACGTTTTTTCAACAATTCAACCCGAATGATATTTTTGCAGATAAACAACAAGAGTTTTTTGGATTATTAGAGAAATTGCAAAAACAATCTCTTGTAGAATTTCAGTCTAATCAAAACACTTTAGAGCGTTCTTCTTTTAGACAAAGAATAGATGTCGCGAATTTAGAGGCTTCTGCATTAGCAGAAATCTTGATGAGCAAAACAGAAAGTTCTTATATTTTTGAATCTTTAGATGAAGATACTTGTAAAAGTATTTATAATCGCGAAGATTTTGCTAATATTTATACCGAAATAGCTGGTCAAAATCCTAGAATACTAACAGCATTTCGCAAAAAATTTAAATTAGAAGAAGAATTTAATGATCATAGCTATTATTTTTTTTCGTCCGAACAAGTGTTGGCTATGGAATTTAGAGAAGGTGGACAGTATTATTTTTTAAATGCTTTTTCCTCTACTGTAGATCGAATCCATCAATTTTTTAACTGTGTTCCTGGGATTAAAGTTGTAAAAAACAATCAGTCTGGTTGTTATACTCTGTGTGTTCCTGTTACAGAGGCAGAGGCCTTATCCGAAAAGTTATCGATTTTAAGAACGTCTTTACATTTAACTCCATCTATAGCAGCAACTTTATATAACAGAGTGGAGGATCTTGGAAAAGGAGATTATATTCAACATAAAAATAATCAGCAGGAAGATTATAGGCAAACTAAAATTTATGCTGCGTTACAAGCTTTAGGATTAGCTGTGGAAACAATTTCATGTTTAGAGTATTCTGACATGAATGGTTATATCCTTCGATTAAAAAAACATAGTCCATTAGTTTCACAAGTGCTTGAAGTTTATCAACAAGTAATATCCCGTTATCAAATAGTTGGCCAAGTTTTTAAAGGAAATGAATTATTAAAATTGTGTCATTATCTTGGATTTTGTACGCAACTAAATATTACTAAAGAAACATTTTTGGAAAGATTGCATCAAAAATGTTTCTCATATCCAGAAACAGTTCAAAATGGATCGTCATTTTTTTCTATAGCAGAAATTGTAGGTCGAGGTGGTAATTTTAGTATTGAACTTATGGATTCTTCTTTATTACTTTGGTCTAAAGATGCTAACCAAATGGATAAATTAGTTCATGAAGGGTTATTACTTTGCATACCTCAATGGTTTATGGAAATTGTTCGTAGAGATTTAGGTGAACAACAGGTTGCACCTAAATTTGCACGATCTGCTCTTGCCTTACATTAAAGACTATATAAATTCCCTGATTTTTACTTGGTTGTTGCCGTAAAAACGATGATATACAACATTTTTTGTTGTTGATTAAGAGTTTTTTTTCTGATATTTTCTTCTTAAATAAATCCAGAACAAGAAAAACATTGTAAAAACCTTGATATTGCAACAATACATCTTTTTTGTAGTGGAAACCAAACCCAATAAAAATATAATAAAAACAATAGGGAAAAATTAATTTATGGCAGTTACAATATTTAGAGATTTATTTAAGGATTCATTAAAAGATAACAATGCAATCGAGTTGCTTTTTTCTCAAGAAATAATCGAAGCCTTTAAAGAAGGTAGAAAAAAAATCAAAAGTCGCGATCCACACGAAAGAATTAAAGCAGAATTACAATTAATTGAAGCTGCTGAAGAAGGTGTTGGTGCAGCTCAAAGGTTACTTAAAGGTATATATCTTCGTCGTTCTGAAGATGAAAAAGCTGATATATACGGTAAATTGTCTAGTTTATATGAACAAGCACATGAGTCTGATGCAGAAGATGATTTATCAATACAATCGGATTCTACTTCTGTAGATGCTCAATATGAATTAGGGCTTCGATATTTACATGGTAATGGTGTTAAACAAAACATTAACCGATCAGCTGTTTACTTTACTGCTGCAGCTAGAGCAGGGAATTTATTAGCAATAGAGCAATTAATAAAGATATATAGGGATAATTTATTGCCTATTGAATCAGATGATCATAAACAAACTATAATACAACGATGGACTACAATATATAAATTACTTACCATAGAAAATTATGATTTAGAATTGGATATTCAATATAAAATTGCATTAGGCTATTATAAGCAAGATGGAGAATACAGTGAATACTGTATTAAAAATTTAAATCAAGCATTTAAATTGTTTTTATTAGCCGCTACTAAAGGTCATCAATTAGCTCAACAAATGATTATCGAGATGTATAAAAACAAACAAATTGTCAAACAAAATCATAAAGAAGCATTTGATTATTTTTTGTCTATAGCCAAACAAGGTAATTTAATTGCCCAACAGATAATTATAGAAATGTACCGCAATGGTCAAGGAATTGCACGAAATTTTAAAAAATCTTTAGCTTGGGGTGAAATCACTACTTTACATCAAAAAGCTAATAATAATGATGCAAATTCTCAATACCAATTAGGCTTGCATTATCTCTCTAAAGAAAAACAAAATGATTGTTATTTTATTACAAATCCCGATAAAGCATTTTGTTACTTATTATCAGCTGCCATGCAGGGCCATACTAATGCACAACAAAAAGTAGCTCAAATGTATGAAACGGGCCAAGGAACAACCAAAGATCTTAATCAGGCTAGAAACTGGAATTGGTTGTTTGAAATACATCAAAGCGCTAATAATGGCGATGTTATGGCACAACATGACATAGCTAACAAAGTATATTTATCAGGATTTAAACATAAAGGTACTACTTATATCGTCAAAGATGAAGCTAAAGCATATGATTATATTTTATTAGCAGCTCGTAATGGTTATTTGCCAGCACAACAACAATTAGCCAAAATGTATGAAACAGGACAAGGAGTTGAACAAAATAGTCATAGAGCGGAAAAATGGGATT
Source organism: uncultured Francisellaceae bacterium (assembly GCA_903907935.1). Taxonomy (GTDB): domain Bacteria; phylum Pseudomonadota; class Gammaproteobacteria; order UBA6186; family Azoamicaceae; genus UBA6186. The sequence continues at coordinate 15,633 of CAIVQA010000002.1, read as the reverse complement.
ATTTAGCAGAATTACACGAAGCAGCACTGTCTTCAAGTTGTAAACCGCTAATTATATTTCAATTGGGTTTAGAATATATGCAAGAAGGTTTATGTGGTAGATACCTTAAACAAAATTCTAATAAAGCCTTAGAGTATTTTTTGATGGCTGCTAAACAAGGTAGTTTGTTGTCCCAAGAACGAGTAGCAATAATATATGAGAAATTTGCAAGCCAAGAAACAAATGAAGAAAACAAGAAAAGATATGCAACTGAAGCAGTTATTTGGAGAGATTTATTATCTTTAGAACAAGAAGCTGCTAATGGTAACCCTAATGCTCAGTATACATTGGGCATTATATACTCAGGAGAAGTAGATGGTGGTTTTAACTCATATATTAATAAAAACGAAGCAAAAGCATTAAGTTTGTTTGATCAAGCTGCTACCCAAGGGCATTCTTTGGCTAAAGTAAAAGTAGGGCAATTATTTACGGTAATTTATAGCAAAAAATTCTCACCTAAGTATCGTGTAGGACAAGCAGGTAACCAGGTAAAAGTCGCTGATGAGCATTACAATGAAGCTGATTGTGCAAGGGTGCAATCTATGCAAGCCTATAAAAAGATCCTCACATGCTATCCAAGGTAAAAAACCTAGATATACATTGATTTTTATGTTAAAATACTTTCTTAAACATAACAAATATAATTATAAAAAATATGTTCAAACAATCAAAAACAACAACATCTACGTCCAAAGAAGAGCCATCATTTACTCTTGTAACTTCAAGGCCATCTAATCCTAACAGTGCCAAAAGTAGTTTATATTACCTAGTACAAGAGTTAGTACAAGAAAACCATTCATTAATAGTACATGAAACTATTGTGCCGTTACATAATGAAGATACAGGCAGAAAGGCTTTTTTGATTGAGTTATCTCCACCAACAAATAGTTGTATTACAGAAGAAGCTGGTTCTTATAAAAGATCTCATCTAACATTTGATTTTGTATATGCTTTAGATGGTACTAGAAAAAGCTATGGATATACTCCAGTTCATTACACTGAAGAACGTGTATGTGTAAATGGAGATCAAATAACAATACGTGTCTATTTTGATAGTTTAGGTAGATACAGCCATTGTTTAGTAAAGAAAAATGAAATCTTACAAAAAGAAATTTCATTTTGTTTTTGTCAATTAATTGAAGAAAATTATAAGCGTGCTGTTCCATTATTGGAAGAGTTATTAGTAGAAAAGCGTAAAAGATATCTTGATATTTTTAATAAGGCTAATGAATTAGATATACAATTAGGAAAAATGTTTCAGGGTGCTAAAAGAAGCATTTTTAATTTTGAAAGATATAAAATGATTGCTTTGGAATTTATAGAAGTTATAGATAAAAAAAATCTCTACAACGAAACAGAAGTTGATGGTAGAGGTGTTTGTGCAAAAGAAAATCTCGATAATCTAGCTCTACAGTTATCGTTACCACAAACAAAAGAAAAAGATACTAGATCTAATAAAGAAGTTATAGAAGATGAAGATATAATAGATACCTCAAAACCAACACTACCAAAAACACAGGTTGTTAACCGTCAATATATAGAGCAACAATTAACTGAACAACTGCAGGAACAGTTTGCAATCTTATTGGCTATTCAAACACATCCACACGATGTTGCGACATACATAAAACAACATAAACTTGTTAAAAGTATTCAACTGTTAATGTTACAATTACCTCAAAACATTCCTGTTTGCCTAAAAATAGATAAACATATTAATAGTGTTTGTCCTTTAACAACTAGGTTTGAAGAAGCCTTTACCAATGGAAATTTAGAAGAGGTTACATTACTATGGCCATATGTACAGCACTTTATAAATCCGGTGTTTTATTTTGATTTTCTTATAAAGATTATTCATGAAGGGATCCCAATAAAAAATAAAAGAACAAATTCTAAACAAATAGAATCAAATTTAGTTGCTGTATTTAATTTTTTATTTGAAAATTCTCAAGCATATAGAGATATTTTATACCTACAAAATATAGAGATTATGTTCGAAGAGAATTGCGGTGATTCTATATTAAAAATAGGGCTGGCTGCTTTAGCTTATTTAAGACAATATAACGAAATATTTAAGTTGTTATTAGAACAAGGTTTAGGTGGAACCGGTATAATATATAATGATTATCCAGTAATATTATCAAAATATTTAACAGCAATATCAGAAGAACAAGAACTTAATTATGTGGTTGATTTGCTTGTTAAATATAATATTTGTTTAGAAAATAGTAATCAAGTTGTTCATTCAGAAAAAGACATTAAAGCACTTTTATCCAAAAAAAGATTTTACAAAATCAAACAAACCTTAACATCATGTGGTTGTTATAGTGTTACAACGAAATCCAAAACAAAAGAAACTGCCAGTACGGCGGCTGCTGGATTTATCGATAGCAAACAACTAGCATTAGATTGGTTAAAACCCTTCGATTCGTGTTTAGAGGTTATATGTTGTATGCACCATATTAACGTAACAGCAATAACACACTTAGCTGAGCATAGTAGTTTAGAAAGTATAGTCAAATCTTTATCTATTCTATGTAATAACCCTGGAATAAATACTAGGCTAATTAGTTCAACATCATTTACAATGTCTTTAAAAGAAGAAAAAATTGTGGATAGTACTACATTGGCTCCAAGTTTACCTAACCTTATGATTAATCCACAGTTAACCGCAAATCCACCAATAATATTTGAGAACAACTGTTATGAGTGGATTCTTTATCCAAACCAAAGTACATCAGATAGCATAAACATTAGTACAGTAATATGTAACTTGATTCGGTTATTACACCAAAAAATAGCTAGCAATCAACATAATATATTTACAAAAGATGGACTATATGAAAAATTAGCTACTAAAGCAATGACTCTTAAAGGAGAAATAAGTGCTTTTTATGCTAGAAGTTGTCTTTGTTTATTATTGCTTGCATCATCGTATTCTAGTATGTCTAATCAACAAACATCAAAAAAACTTATGCAAATGTTTGGTATTATTGGAAATGCTTGTTTTGTAGAAGAAAGGTTTTATATGGCTGCTAACAATTATACGAACGCATGCATTATTGGATACTACTCTTTATTAACAAACACGCCTTCTTTTACGCGCTGTAAACAATACTTAGAAGCCTCTGCTAAAAAACCAGTTGAAGCTTGCAAGAACTTTCTGTTGTTTTCTCGGGTTTTAAGCGAGAGAGTTGCAACAGTTCAAAATCCAGTGTCAACAAACGCTTCTACATCGTCTTTTGCTAATAAAAAACAAGGTTGCTATTGTAAAAGTTAGACTGATCCTCATTATCACCGTTGAAAATTTTTTACAAATAGCTGACAAATAAGAAAATTTGACTCCTGAATTAAAAACCTCTATACATAAATTTGTAAAAACAAGGGTTATAAAGCTGGGCGGTAAGATCCTAGAACTATCGTTAAATATATTTTATGTGAGAAAATATTATGAAAAAAGTAAAAATTGAGTGGAGTGCAACAAAACAATACGAAGTTTCGTCTAGAGGATTAACTTTTTCATTATCCCCTAGAGGTACTCATGTTGCTAACTGTTCTGGTGAAAATATACAATTAAGCTTTACCCCTTTTAATATTAAACCTGGAGATCAAACAGTTGATGAATTGTGCCAAAATCTTAGATATTATGTTGAGTCTAAGAGGGCCTCTGGCTATAATGCAGCTGCTGAAGTTGTAGAGATAGATACCAATAACAATCATTATCCTAGATTATCAATATAACTATTTATTTTTATTGTCTCTTTTAAGTATTGCTCCATGTTATTAATAATAGTAATCTAAATGTGGAGATTTATTAAAAGTAAAACAATAGTAGTAAGAGGAGTATTCTTATGGTATTTAAAAATAAAGAATTAACCGACGATAAAGCCTTACTTCCACAATATTCCACATCAACCGAGAGAACCGAAGTAAAAGAATCAGTTACTGTACAACAGCCAATGAGCGAAAAATTAATAGGAGTCCTTACAAGGTATGTTCATTCATTGAGTGACTTAATAACGTTTTTTGATAGATCTTATTCAAATATAACCAGAGAATTTATTGATAAAAAATTATCTAAACAAATACCTATTAAATTAAGTTCAGCGATATTTGATGGTTCTCGTATTAATTCAATTTTACAAGAAAAACATATAATGATAGATGGTATAATAAGCTTGGCTAACGAATTAAATATTGGATGTATAAGTGCTCAATATTCTTGTAAATGCATTCGAGAAGCAAAGTGTGAATGTTCTGATCAAGGTGATTGGAAATTTAAAGTAACTGAACAATCTATATGGGTTGATTATGTAGTTAATTTATTTTATGAATTAGATTTACCAAATGAAAGTTTTCATATACCGTTGGTATCATTAAAATTGGAAAATAAGGCACCAGACAGAGAATATATGTATCAAGTTCCTGGAGGAAGGAGCCATGTTCGTCATCAACATATTAATGAGTATCATGATAGGCTTAAAAGTAAGCTTGGTGTTGGAAAATATCAAATTGGATCATGCAACTTACCGCAATCCTTTTTAGATCAGAGTACACTAAGTAACCACACTGATTCAATAACAACACACCAAATTGAAGTAGACAATATTCTTTCTAAACTAATTGAGGCTCTTTTAACTAAAGATACTTCTAAGTGTCAAGAGTTTAGGCAAAATTTATTGGCAGATCAACAAAGTGCTTATAAGGCTAAGATGGATACAGTAGAGGCACAATATAAACTTATTAAACATTATGCAAAGCAAGATATTGAAATTGATGATCCTTCTTTAGTAATAGGAGAGAGCTTTAGTATAGATGCTAATAAATTTATTAGACCATTATCTTCTGGATCTTCTGCATTATGTATGTTTGAAGAATCTAAAAATACTGTAATGGAAATTAAAGAGCAAATTAAAAAACTAATTCCAAGTGATCCAGGATTAGCTTCTCCCGGTTGCTCTAGTAGTACTCGAGTAAGCATCCGACTTAGCTAGAATACTACTTTATACGTGTTTCTTATAAAGAATTCTAATAAAATATGGCTTTATTTATTTTTGTATGGTAGATAGTTTTATTGCCAATTAATTATAAATGGAGTAATTAAATATGTATTATGAGGAACAACATTGCTCAATTTTTATAACAATAAATAGGTATGATCATCAACATATAGAAGGTACTTTAAATAGATTACTTGAAGAAGATTATAATAGATTACCCTTAGATCGTAGAGAAGTATTATCTCGAGTTATAAGTGAGCTACAATCAAGTTTATCCATAGAAGATCTATACAAAGGATTTTTGCGGCTTTCTTCTACCAAAAAACAGTTTAATTTTTTAATGCTATTAGAGCAGGAAAAACAATTAGATATTTTAAAATTATTAAATGTTGAACATTTAGAGCAAGGTATAGTTTTTTTGATAAGGATTACTAGTTTAAATAGTTCATTTGATGAGACAATAAGCATACAAACACTTTCTAGCATACTAAGTATTTTGCCAGAAACTTTTTGTAATCACCATGATTATTCAGGACAATTACAGTTAAAATTTACTTTTTTAGATCGACTTACTAAAGAATATTTACAGCATATTATAAAGACTTCTGGTAATTTTATTGGAATATTAAATGTAGTGCCTAGGGATTGTTGGAATTATTTTTTTATTAAATTTGATAATAAATTTTTAAAAAGTAAAATAAATAATTTTGGTGATGTTGATTTTATATTAAAAAATTGGCCAAAAGGTCAACAGGAATATATTAAAAATATTGAAGAACTTGAAAAAATTACAGTCTTTAGAAAATATCTTAATAAACAGGTTAAACGGTATAGTAGTACTAGAAAATCATTTTTTAAACCTAAGACTAATAAAAAAGATCAAGCATTAATATTTAAAAGATTAAGTAACTCTAGTTCTAGTAGTACGGCAATGGAAGAAACACATATATCTAGACCGATACAATCAGCTAGATCTACTAGAAGCATAATTTATTCAATATAAAATAACTACTGAAGGAAAGAGTTGATATTAGCACGCCAATCGTCAGGATTTGTTAGAATGTCCGTTTTTTAAATTTTTTTGATCATTATGACTTTAAAATCGTTCTGAGTATTATCATTTGTAAATGATTTATATAATACAACTTCATATTGTATTTTTTTATTATTAGTATTTATTATTTCTAATTGCATCTTATAATTTAATCCATTAACTAATTGTCTTTGTATTAAAATAATTTTCGATAATTTTCCTTTATTTATTTTTTTTATTGCAAAATCAATAGCTTTTTGGGCAGTTTTGTCTTCCTTAATATTAACATCTGTATACCCACCAACAACAACAGCATATGCATATATACTATTAAAACATAATGCTAGTGATATTATTAATTGTAACAAAATTGTTCTTTGCATAAGCATAGTATTTATCATTTTCATGAGAATAACAAATTGGGGTTTTGTCGCGATAATAATGTTTGCAGCTATAAGTTATATTGACATTAGTTTGGGATCCCTTTATATAGTTAAATTATTTTTAAGTTAATCAATTAATATGGAATAAGGAATATATGCCAGGTTATTTACCAAAAGAAGTAACAGCGATTTTAGAAACCAAAAAGGTTATATTGGAACAAATAGCAGAAATTCATAAAACAAGAACAAAGTTATCTGAAATACAACAAGCATTAAGTCAATGGACGATCGGATTTCGTTTGCACTGGGGAATATCATTATTAAAAAATATGTCTATAGAAGATCTTATAGAATTGGCAATGGATATAAAAAAGTTGCAAGAAAATCAGGGTATAATGCAAAAAGAATTAGATACCATGGAAGAAAAATACAAAAATCGTTTAAGTTTAATCGATACTATGCTTAAAAATGCTTTACCTCAACTTCAAAACGGATTTACTAGTGTTGTTATGTTGTCTGATTTAGCTTTACAAAAGGATAAAACAGTTCTTTTAGAAGAGAATTCAAAATTGTCAGAAAAAACAACGGATTACAACTGCAAAAGTAACTTTTTTCCCAGTCGAGACCTAAGGCCAAAGTTCTTGTAATTCTAATTAAAAAATATTAGATTAATCATTAGTTAACGAAGGTAAAAAAAATTTATGAATCAAGAATTTATTTGTGAAATGCAGCAAATATTAAATGATACAAATGGGCAAATACCATCCATAATTGTTGAAAATTTTATTATCACTATTGGAAATAAAGAATTATCCATATTAAATGGCGAAATTATTACAGAAGATTTTACTTTTTTAATACCTTTAGTAAACCAAAATTCAATTTTGGAACAAAGACAAAAAGAACTTCTTGTTGAAAGCTTAAATATTTCTATTAAAAATGCAGAAATTGCAACACAATTACGTCGTTTTATGGTCCATGAACCTGTAATATCACTAAGACCTATTTTAATATTAAATATGCATAACGACCCAGCAATGTATATGTTATTAACAGATTCTATTGCTGATCTAGTCAGAAAAGGTTATCATATAATCTTAAATGAGGATGTGTCTGATAGCCATCTTTCGGAACAAGAATGGAATCAACAATGTGACGAATATTTACAAAATTTACCTAAAAAAGAACAAGAATATTTAAAACTATCTAGCTTAAATACTTATCAAATTTTAGAATTATTCAAACAAGCAACAGAAGATTTTCAGAACGGTATAGAGCAAGATATTATTGTTGATCTTAAAGATAAAGAACAAGTAGATCAATTTGACAAAGAATTTAATGATTTTACTTTAAAATGTAATGCAATGGTGTATGAGAGACGGTATCATGAAGCATTAAGTACTTTTAGAATAAAGAATCCAGGACAAGAGATTGCTACTGAAGGTTTTGATACTAGAAGCAAGGTTTTTGGAAATGAACAAGATACAAATTTATTATTGCATCTATCAAATATAGGGTTTGCCTTACAAATTGCTTTAAAATCATATATAAGGGGTGGAGCTGTATTGATTGTTGGATTAGCCCATGGTCAGGGTATTTGTGATATTTATGGAAAGCTATTCCCACAACTTCTTCAACCGCTAAGCATTATTCCTTGTCATTATACCTTTACTAAAGAAACTCCTGCTTTTATTAGTGATAATTTTCGTCATAAACAGCATATCATTAAGGACTTTTTACGAAATGTGCAGCATATGGAGTATTGCATAATAGACATGGCCTTATATTTTAAAGATGCAGTACAATATTTTGTTAAGATTATGTTGGACCAAAAAATCTGTGAGGATGATCGTTTAAAATTATTTAGCGGAACTGTTATAGCTGAAACTGTTCAAACAATAGCTTCTAGTAGTGATTCTTCTAGTAGTAGTGGATTATTGATACCTTCAGATACAAAACTTGATACTAATGTTGATGTTGATACAATTAATATTAGTTTTGCTTATAAAGCAAAACGTATTAAACTTATTGGTGGTTCTGAATGTTTGGTAAACAACCTTAGAAGTAAATTTGCTTTACTTTTAGATTATAAAATAACGTTAAAAAATATACTTTCTAGTATAAAGAAAATAGGTGTAGAAATAGGGGGAGGAGAAACTTCAATTATTAATGCTACTGCTAAATTTTGTATTGCGGGCAATGTTTATACTTTTGACATTACTGAAGCAATGGCAAAAAGACTACAAATCGAAAATAGCGATATAGCAACAGCACGTGTAGAAGAAATTACTGAAGAACCATCTATTGGTGGGCCTACATCAGAGCCAATTATACCTGCATTTCAATCGCTCACTATGCAACAGTCATCTTCTGCTTTTATTAGAGAAGAAAGGGTGGCAAAAACAGAACTACAGTCTCAAACTCAAAAACCATCTCCCAAACCATGATGACCCTTTTGATGTCTGTTAGTTTAGGGGAAGATTATACAGGTCTCGGTCGGCTACTACTGCTTTCTTTTGGAGTACTATTTATTAATGTTTTATCTAAAGCCTTTTTGTAACTGACACTAGCAGATACTAGGCGTGCAATGTTAGCTTTAATTAATTGTTTTTCATTTTTACTTAACCCATGTTCATCATTTAAAACTTTATCTAATGCTCCTTGGTAACTGTATTTGCCAGTATCTTCTACTAAGCTAATTATTGTTTGCAAAATCATTAGCTTCTTTGTTGGTTCAGTGCAACTTATAATATCATGCAGATTTAATTCTATTATAATTGTGTTTATTTTTTGCCTTAAATCTTTCCACGGCACAATCTTAGGAGCAAGGAACCTGTTAATAATAACATTCATAATAGCCTTAATTAAAGGGTCGTGGTCGGGGTTATGGATAATTTCTTCGAATTCTTTAGAACCCAAAAAATCATCTATTTTATACAAACATATTATAATGTTTGTAAACATACTTTTGTAGCATTCGTCTAAAAAAAATTCACCCCTTGTGCTTTTAACTTGTATTAATAAATTATATGTTACATCTAAAAATCTATCAATAATTGCTGTATACATATCATTACGGTTTGTTTGATAAAATTCCATCATTGCCGTTTTTGCATTTTTATTTTCAGGAAACATCTTCTCTTGTAAATAATTGCAGTCTGCATTAAGCTTACTTATCAGTTGCTCAATGCTCGTTGCACTGTGATGAGTAAATGATGGTGGGGTTACATTGTAATCATGAAACATAATAAACAGGTCTCCAAATGTTTTTATTAACTTATTATACAAATCCAATAATTATACTTTTAATAAATATATTACAGCATTTTTGAGTCCAAATGCAAATAATTGTGTTGAGCCGCAGGGCCAGATCATCTAAATTTTACTAATAATACTTGGCAAGGCGACAATTTAAATATTCTGATGTTGCTATCGAAGAATCTCTTGTTATTAAACAGTTTATAGTTTACCTTATCGTGCTACTGAAGGTCTGTAGTTCTGAATTACAATATCAACAAGAGCAGCAACAACGATCGTTATTGCTACTTGGCCAAAGAACAACAACAGATTCTATAGGAATTCAAGTAGAACTTGAGAATTGTGCTTCCTTGCAAGGAGAAAAAACAATAAAACTCCTACCGTCGTAAAATTTGGTTCTGTTTCAAGCTGTTAAGTCAAATATAAAAACTACCAGGAATATATTTATAAATTTATCAGAATCTGAGAAAATTAATAATTACAAACAAAATATTATAAAATAGGCAAACAACAACGAAAAATCAAAATTATTAGTAATATTTGATAGGGTAAATGCTTATAAAAAATAAAGGTTCTTTAAGATTTATCTCTAATACAATAACAAGGTGCTTTATAAATATTTGGTAAATTGCATTGGTGGTACCCTACAGCTAAAGGGTTAGATAATTCTTTTACTGCATCAGTAAAAAAATGTGGGTTATTAAATAATTGCGTCTTAGTAGAAATAAGTTCCGTAAGTTTTTTAGAGAGATCTACAGCTCCATATTTTCCTGGCCATATCGCAGCAAAGAAAACTGCTACCATTTCATTAGATAAGTTAAAATTATAATTATAAGGCTCTATACAAATACCTTTGTTAATATTTGCTAACCGAACATGTGAAGGGTACAAATCTATATTTAAATGTATAGGACTTTGTGATTTGCTAAGATCTATTGCATCGCTATTATTAGGATTTTTCCACAAAGGTCCCGTAACAGAAAACGTAAAAAAATTTTCCACTGTAGCATTTTGTAAATCATCAATGTATATACTTGGGCCATACATAACACCTTGCTTTGGTAAATCATAATAAACATCAAAACCAACTGAAATTCCTATAGGTTTTTGAAATCCTGGCCAATAAATTGGTGATTCTTTAAAATTAATTATTTTAGTTGATTTTAAAGCAGCTTTATTCAAGTAGTGTATGGATACTTGTTCGTAGGTTATTGCAGAATAAACGCTAGCTGTTAAGCTTAAATTTAGTATCCCAAAGAACCAAATAATATTATTACAAGTATTTTCAAAACTGTAATATAATTTTTTTAATATCGGAATTATCCACAATAAATTTACAGAAATAAGCCAACTTAATATAAGAAAACCAGTGACAAGATATGGACCAGCAAACTTACAACAAAAAATTTGTAACAATATTAAAAGAACAGTATAAATAAATTTTTTTTTATTAAGGTACCATTTTATGGTTAATAAAATAAAAACAATCATACCTATACTCAAATAAAGCAGATTATCTTGTTCAAACCCTGATCGTGGGAAGGGGTAAGTAAAAATTATACCTATAAAAGAAGTAACGATTGTACCAAAAAATCCTAAAATTTTAATATTTTGTCCTTGAGCCATTTGGATCCTGAGGTTCTAAGAATCATCCCAAATTTTACACATAGCATGCCTTTTCTAATTTTACAAGCTTCGCCTATATTTCATAGTATAATTATATACTATGAAATTATACAACCATTGCTACAAGATTTCTGAACTTTAACTTTATCTGAACTTTCTAATTTAGGCATGCCCGAAGATGACGACTCTTTAGTCATGATATCTTTCAATAATGGAGTATAAGATGGTAGTATCAATTGGTCTGATAATGGTGATGTAGCAACTGGTCGTTCTGCAAAACCAGTTTTTAATTGGCATCGTACATTTTTTATTGAGCATAATATATCAAAATGGATTTTACCCAACAAAAACAATATGGGTAGAATTACATAAGCGGGTGAAATTTCCCATAGATGTCATACAAATAACTGGGAGGCTCTCTTCACCTCTACACCTATTATCATCAAATTTGGTTCTGTCGCAAAAATTTCTGATAATTACAGCATTTTTACGATGCAAACGTTTTGGGCATAATTAGGCCGCTAACGAATAAAATTGTTGGGATACTTTAAGATTAGTTTGTTTGTGTTGACCTTTTCTTAACATATGGTGTAATTCGATACCACTTAATGTGGCTGATGCAGAAGCAAATGATGTAAATCCTTTAGTAGGGTTTATAATTTTTTTTATAAATCTGTGATCTTGTTCTACTATATTATTTAAATATTTTACTTGCCTAATTTCTATTCGTTGATCTTTTGTTAACGTGTTGTTGATAGAGTCAATACCAGCTTTATTATCGCCGCTTTTATCTATAGTGATTTTTTCAGGAATTCCATTTGATTTAATAGCTTTTTTAAAAAATTTTCTAGCAGCTTTTTTGTTTCTATTTTTAGTTAATAAGAAATCTATAGTATTTCCAAATTTATCAACTGCACAATATAAATAATACCATTTGCCTTTAACCTTTACGTAAGTTTCATCCATACGCCAACTCTTATTGACTGGATAATTTATAGCTACAAGCATTATTATTGCGACAGAACCGCTATTTACGCTTATTGCGTATATCCACTTGTATGGATATTTTCTGCATGGTACATTAATTACAAAGCAAACTATTAGAAAAATGCTATAAAGTTAGGTGAAGGTTGTTGTTATGTTTGATAAAATAAAAAAATTAGTAGAACAAAATTTGCGTCAAAAGATAACCATTGATAGTTTTGTGAGTCGAACTAATTTACTTTGTAAACAATTATCTAGATTAAACACTACATCATTATCAGAACAGAATGTTAATTTAGTAAAAAAGCTCGCCAGTCTTTACCTTAAAGTTTTTTCAGATAATAGCTTATTAATAAAATATGAGGACTTAGACACGTTGGCAGCTTTTTCTTTTTATAATTTTTTAGTCGAAAAAGATAAAAGAACTTTAATACAAGTATTATGTGATATTAAAGATAATTCTCTAAATTTAAGATTGGCCGATGGCGATATGGACGCTTGCCAAACAATACTTAAGCGTCTAAATCAACTTTTTGATATGCAAAGCAGCACAAATCTAGAAGAACTAACCAATTATTTAAAAAAATATTTTATAGAAATGATTGGTAATAAGTTTTTGGATACTGCTTATGATTTTTTTACAAATAAACTTAAACCTAAATTAGCGAAGCATGAATTAGATAGCTTATTACAAGATACTTTTTGGAAAGTACTTATTTCTCAGGATATTGCATATCTAGACAAAGTAGTTAGAAAATTTGAAATAGATTTTAAAGATTATTTGATAGAACGTACCGTAAATGGTCAAATAGTTGCATTATCTGTAACATCAGCAATTTCTTGTGTAACCTCTAAAGAGCAATATTTGCTTTTCTTAAAAAAATATTATGTTCATCCTGATTCAGATCAACATAGCGTTCATTTTAAAAATAAGATGCTAGGTATGACAGCATTGCTCAACGCTAGTAATACAGGAGATCTTGAGCTTGTTGAATTGTTAACAAAATATGGAGCAGATATCAATCAATTAATTCTATATAAAAATGGCGATGTTGTAACTTTTCGCACGCCTTTTTCAGTATCTTTTGGCACTGGCGATATAGAATTTGTTAAATCGCTTGTTTATAAATTTGGAGCAAATCCATTGCAGGCCATACTAAGGTTGAAACAATTAATATCAGATCTCACAAACACAATACTGCCTTCAAATTTACATATAATACCCTCTATTGGAGCATGCGAATTATTACAAAAAATAGGTAAAGAAGAGTATGAAAAGTATGGAGCTGCTTATTTTGAAATAGTAGAGAATTATTTTTTAGAGCAAGCGTTAAAAGATTTATCCAAAACAAAAAAACACTCACAAAAAAAAGAACGCAAGCGTTCTTCCAAAAAAGATAAAAAGGCTTTTTTACCTGCTTATTGTTCACTATTAACTTCTGAAGCTTGTGAGGAACCAATAGAAGAACCGATAATAGAACAACAATTAATTACTGACTATCTCGATTTACAAGGAACTATATCTCAAACTTTTCCGTCAGCACAAACCCTAGAGAATAAATTGGATATATTATTATTAGAATATATCCAAGTTCAATCAGACGAAAATGCAAGAAATTTATGTAATTTTATCAAAAAAAATCCAGAAATTGAACTTTATTCAGTTACCGCCATTTTTAATAGCTTAGGTGGTATTGAAGATGTTAAATCTGCTTTAATGCATGATCCACGCATTTTGCACAAATTTTTTCAAATAAAAAAAGCAAATAGTGATTCGCTACTTAATAAAACACAAGCAAGCAGTGTAGCTGAAACAATCCCTGAAGGTGCGTATAAAGTACAATCTAGTTTAAAGAATGCTGCATACGTTGCTGTTTCTGCAGAGGTAAAACAAAAGTTAGATCCTACGTTATTCACTAAGTTTGCTCAAAAATTAATGGATTGTAGTTTTATTAAAGCTAACAGTACAAACGAATCTGGAATAAAAATAATTAGAGGGACAATAAAATTAAAGTTAGCAACGGAAGATATCTCTATAGCCGCTCATGTTAAATATTTTCATAAACCTTTATCGGTAATTTTAATTGTACTTGATAAAATTATTGATCATAGTTACAAATATCCAGATTCTGACTTAAAAACTATAGAAATTGCTAGTTTTTCTGAAGTTTCTTCACAACTACAAGAAGTAACACAGAGGTCTCGCAATTTAATCGGTCCATAAACGAAACCAGTCAAGAGGGTATTGTTGCAACAAAAATTAGGCATGATCACCCACACCAATGAAAATGGTAAGGTTTGATGGGATAGTAGAATATTCATGTTTGTAATTTCATAGTATTCTTATTCTCTGAAACGAAACCTGTTTCTGTTAGAGCTTAAAAAGTATCAATTATACTTAAAAGTAAATATTTACGCACCAACGCTCGTACAATTATAGCTGATCAAGACTTCATGCCACACAACGCGGGCTACTAATTTGAGCATTACAACCTTCTGTTATTACCGATAAAAAGTGATCTCCTGTTGCAGCAATTTTTATAACTTTTTGCTTTAGAGAAAATTCTGGTAATATTTTAGTAGCTATTACAATAAAGCTTTCCTCTCCTTCATCATTAGGTTGACAATAATAATAAGTATATCCCTGTTCAGGAACTCTAGTGTCAATCACAGCTAATACTAGTTCTGGAAATATTTTTACAAATTGATCGAAATCCTTATCGGTAGCCCATCTTCTATCTTGATAATTTGTTCCTTCAACTTTGGTTCGCAACCAAACATGAGTTTGAATGTCAAGAGGAATTTCTTCCTTAAACTGGTAATTAATTATTTTTAATTGATCAGTTATGGCTAAGTAAAAACAATTTCCTTTATCTTCTACATCTTTTAAGCGCCACCCAGGAATTTGTCTAGGACCTATATCGTTCCACCATGCTGACGTTGCATCAGATAAGTTTTGGCTAAATGTTAATGGTGGCCTAATGTACTGCATTGCTTCTTGTGAATAACTACATAATATTATTGAAGAAAGATCTCTTGGGATCCTTAAACGACTAAATATCATAAACATATTTTTTACAAAGTTTTTTTGTTTATTAGATAGTGATTTATACATATCTTTCGAAAATTTAATTTCTTTACCTCTACCATAATCTTGAATTATCTTTTGTAAGCTGGTAGGGAGTGTAGTTACCTACACTCTCCCCATTTAGAACCACATCGTGCCCTATTAAGGCAATGGGCTCAAGACAACTTTCTTCGCTAGTTCTTATTTTTCAAAATAGCTTATGGTGAATTTTTATTTCTGGTA
>CAIVQA010000001.1 GCA_903907935.1 uncultured Francisellaceae bacterium | reverse complement strand
CCTAGAGAATGACCAGTAAATGATAAGCGTGCTGATTGAGTTTTTGCTAGTGCAACTGCTTTACCAACAAAATCATAAGCTGCTTGTTTTTGTGGGCTTATTTGGCCCAAATAAATTCCTTTAAAATCCTCTATCCATGCCGCTAAATTATTTGTACCTCTATGGACCAATACATAATGATTATCTTCTAAATTACAATAAAGAACACCAAAATAGGCAGAAGGTCCTTGCTTGGTTTCTATAATTTTCCATTTAGGGTATTCTGGTAAAACATCATCTACTTTTAAATTGTCTTTATATGCATGGTTACTCATAAGAGCATATATATAATCTGAAGGTCTATTATCCCCCCTTATTTGTAACATAAATAACTCCTTATCTATTCATTTTTTTAGCACTAAAACCAATACCACTATTAACTTTATAAAAAAATTGGGGCACTGTTGCAAAAATATCCAAAAATTAGCTTTCCCCCAATTTAATTTTTTGTAATCTTTAATTTTACGCTGCCAACCCAAATATTTGATTAATTACTTTATTTTGGGCGCAAACATCCCTATCAACGTAACGTAATTGTCCTTTTTGGATCATACGCATAGTTTCGATAGTATCTATTGTAGCTTCAGCAGTTTCAAAACTTTGGTACCATTGGCGGTAACGAGATTTAGATTTAATAAACTTATGATCGTTTTCTACACTATTATTTAAGTATTTTACTCGACGTATATTTAAGTATTTTACTCGACGTAGTTTTGTGTCTGGATCTAAGTCGCCAGATTTTTGTAATTCAGCATGAGCTGGTACAAAAGCAGGTGCTTTATCAACATTAATTACCGAAGGTTTAGTAATATGTTTGTTGGAAAGTGTTTTCTTGAAAAATCTTTTAGCTGCTTTTTTATTACGATTACGACTTAACATCCAGTCAAGCGTTTGTCCTTGTTTATCAACAGCTCTATACAAGTAATGCCAAACACCTTTAATTTTTATATAAGTTTCGTCTAGCCTCCAAGATTTACTAGTTGTTTTTAGGTGTGGCTTAATAAGTTTTGCTAGAAGTTTTCCGTATTCATGAACCCAACGACAAATTGTAGATCTATTAATTTTTAATCCACGCTCAGCAGCTATTTCTCTTAAATCATTATAAGAAAGAGCATATCGACCATACCAACGTACCAACCACATAATGATCATTCCTGAAAAATGCTTCCATTTGAACAACTTACTATCGTATTTCATGCCAATCTCTCAAAATTGTTAATTGTTTTGGAATATTATCACGTAAATCGCCTAGTTTTTGCAACAGTGCCCTTATTTTTACTATATAATTTTATATATAGTGTTTTTCACCTTGTCGCAATACTGTATTTATACGATACCATATACAGCATAATTAATATGATTTTATACTGCATATGGTAATTTATAAGCAAAACCAAACTTACTGCCCTTGAATGCTATACCAATTTTAATCAATTGATAACCCATGTCTTCATATTTTTTACCATATTGATTACGTTCAATTTGAGAGATAGCTTCGTTTTCAGCTAATTTGTCTAAATCTTCTTGCTTTTGATCAGATATTTTTAATTCTCCAACCACACATAATTTTAATTTATGATTGATTACTACAAAATCTGGTCTGGTTTTACCGAAACTAACATTATTTGCCTCACACATTACTTCATAATCTTTAGCTTTAGGATCTATATTTATACATCTTAATTCCGTCATAATTAAAAACTGATACATAAATTCTTTTAAATCTACATTTTCTAAGGCATTAGCACTTCTGCCCCCACCACTGAAAATTCTAGCACTATATGCTGGATTATTTAGCATTTCAGTTAAGGCTTCTTTAAAATTTAAAATGTCTCCGGTTAATAAACTATTGGCTGCTTTACTTAACACTGGCTTAGCAGTAAACCAATTATCTACGTATTTTTTTAGTACTCTTTTTATTTCTTCATTAGGTAACCGTATATGAATTGCATCACCAACTTGCACCAAAGTTAAATAACCTGTATGGACTAATACACTCCATAAAATTTCTTGATTATTATTTAGATCATCAAAAGATACTCTTTTTTCTAATTCATACTTTAGTTCTGCTTGATTATTTTTAAGTAAATCACGAATTTTGATCTTATACTCTTTGGATGAACGCTCTACTAACAACTCTCTAACAATAGCAGGATCTGCTGTTTCTGCCCAATATGCCTCTAAACTACCATTATTATCAATACACCTCATAATGGACCAAGGGTTGTAAATAACATGTTGACCTACAGTATAACCGTTATACCAATTTTTTATAATGTGGCTGTCAGTAGTAATTTTAGCTTTTGCTAATAATGTAGCAACTTCTTCTTCGGTAAAACCATAATACTCACTAAATTTTGGATCTAAAACCGTATATTCTTTTAAATTATTTAAACTAGAAAATATATTGGCTTTAGCTACTCGCAAAATTCCAGTAAAAACCACTTTTTGAATATGATCGTTAATCATACCATTAGGCTTAGCAAAAGCCGAAAATATTCCGCTAAAAGTAATAGTTAATTGATCTAAAATTTCTTGTTGATTAAAATATTTATTTATTAAACTATCGTATTCATCAATAAATATATATACTGGTTTTTTATGAAATTTATTTAATAATTTTGCTAAAAAATTGATACTGTCAGATAATTCTTCATCATCTTGAGATTTTTTACTTCTAAGACGATAAAATTTTTCCAATTCTTGTTGTTCTGGATACACTGATTTATCAATTTGTACTTGTTCGTAGATCTTAATCTGCGCTGCATCTGGGATATTTTCCACATTAAATTGTTTTTTATATTCAGCTATTTTTTGATCTAATGCTAGATTAAATTTTTTATCAATAACTTTCTTTAATTTTTCTGTAATAAAATTCAACTCAATAAAAAGCTCTGCTATTCTACCAATGATTAATCCCTTAACCTTATTCCAATCCAGTTTAGAAATATCTTCTTTGCTTGAATCATCTACCGATCCGGCAAAACTAATAAAAATTGCCGGATATTTTCTCATATAAGTTTTAGCTAATTTAGCATTAGCATTTTTGGTAAATACATTAAGTTCTGTAAACAAATCATTACACTGTTTAATAAATTCTGCACTTTTACCCATGCCATTAAGTTGTTTGTCATGAACAAAAAAATAAAACAACATGTTCATGTTAATGGTTTTACCCCATCTTCTAGGACGAGTAATTAATAATGGATCTCTTTTAGAATTAATAATTTCCTGAATCAATAAAGATTTATCAATAAATAACCCGGTATCTCTGCTATCTTCAACCAATTCTTTAAAATCACCAATATTTCCCGGCATAACCAAAATCCTATATAGCTTTTAAAAGAAAAGCTCATTCATAATTATAATTCACTATTTGTCCACCATAATGACATCTTCAGTACCAGTTGTTTTGCCATCACGTTAATAACCTTTTTACAAACTTCACTTATAGTAGTTGCCGGTAGTTCACCCTCCTGAAGCTCTTGCAATACCTGACAACATTAGCCCTAAAAATAGATCTATTTAGGGTACGACACAAAACGGGTCGTTATTTATGCTGCAATTCCTAGTGCATTAAGTATTGTTTCTTGCCAAATATAATCCCATTCATTGCTGGCCATTGAAGCTCTGATCTGTAAAATATTATGTGCACCCTCTCTTGTCCAT